>JAZRRQ010000040.1:0-13163 GCA_045650885.1 Vescimonas sp.
CTTCGTGATTTGGCACGCTGGGGTGTCCGGCTCCATCCCCCTGGCCCTGAACGGCGGGTACAAGGTGGGCGACGTGGTCTACACCGCTACCACTGCCGATACCATCTTCCATCCCATGAATCTGGCTATGTGCGGTGTCGTTCTGCTGGTTATGCCTCTGGTGAACTACGCTATGCATCCCGCCAAGGAAAAGACCATCACCATCGATCCCAGCCTGCTGGTTGAGGAAGAGGAGAAGACCTACGAGGTCAAGACTCCCGCTGACAAGATGGAGCACTCCAAGATCCTGTGGATCATCACCCTGCTGTTTGGTTTCACCTACATCGTTTACTTCTTCGTCCAGCAGGTTCAGGCCGGCAAGAACATCGCAGCCTCTCTGGGTCTGAACATCGTGAACATGATCTTCATGTTCCTGGGTATCCTGCTGCACGGCAATCTGCGCAAGTATGTCGACGCCATCGGCGAGGCTGCTTCCGGCGCCGCCGGCATCCTGCTGCAGTTCCCCTTCTATGCCGGTATCATCGGCATGATGACCGCCAAGGGCGCCGATGGCAGCTCCCTGGCCATGATCATCTCCAACTTCTTCGTCTCCATCTCCAACGACGTGACCTTCCCCGTGTGGACCTTCCTGTCCGCCGGTGTCGTCAACTTCTTCGTTCCCTCCGGCGGCGGCCAGTCGGGCGTTCAGGGTCCCATCGTGATGCCCCCTGCCGATGCTCTGGGTGTTGAGCCCGGCCGTGCTGCCATGGCTATCGCTTGGGGCGACCAGTGGACCAACATGGTGCAGCCCTTCTGGGCTCTGCCTGCTCTGGGTGTTGCCAAGCTGTCCGCCAAGGACATCATGGGCTACCTGGTCATCGTTCTGCTGTTCACCGGTGTTGTCGCCTGCCTGGGCTTCCTGGCTTGGGGTCTGTGGTTCTAAGAGAACAAACCCGTTCATAATGCACCAAAAGAGGCTGTCCTTCGGGACAGCCTCTTTTTTATATTAAAAACCTATTTTTCTTTGGGGTGGCAAACGGCCTGCACCATGACGGTGGAAAGAGCCATCAGTACACCTACCAGCAAAAACAGGGTGGAGTTGTTTCCTGTTGCATCCGCCAGCAAGCCGGTGACATAGCTGATCATTAGACCGCCTATCGTTTGTGCCAGATTGAGCTGTTTGAGTGCATCCAGGTAGCGGCCGGGGGCACAGAACTCGCTGGCATAGAACGGGATACTGACGGTAGACAGAGACAAGCCCAGTCCTTGCAGGGTGAGGGAGATCACCGTTAACGGCAGAGATTGTTTTGCGAAAAATGAACCGATACCGCCGACAACGAGGAGGGCAAAAAAGATGTAGTTGGCGCGTAGCAGGCCCAGCCGATCGGTGAGCCGTCCGCAGAGCAGTTTGCCTGCCAACAAAGACACGCCGAAAGCGGAAGATAACAGCGAGGAGACAGTTTCGTCATAGTAATCCCGGAACAGCTGCGGCAGACCACTGGGAATGCCAAACGCTGCGATACCGATGATGAAAACGCCGCCGGTGAGCAGCAGGACGAATTTTTTGTCCAACGCGTAGGGAGATCCGGTTTGCCTGGACTGGGTGGGCTGCTGTGCAGTGGAGGCGGCTGCCGGATTTTCGTGGAAGAGGAGAAACACAACAACGGCGACCAACAGAACAAAGAAGCCTTCAAAGCAAAAGACGGCACGCAGGGAGAAGCGGCGTACCAGTGCGGCAATGACCGGAGGAGAGACGATAGAGGCAATTCCTGTGCCGGTGGCACAAATGCCCAGTGCCGTGGCTTTGTTTTCCGTGAACCACTCGCCGATGGCCAGACTGCTGGCAGTGATGCCCAAAGCGCAGAAGAAACCGAACCCAACGGCGACGGCGTAGTAGGAAATGGTGGATTGTGCGAAACCGAAGAGGATAAACCCGACACCAATGCCCGCCGCTGTTAAGGTTGAACCGAGGCGGAGCCGGAAGAGGCGAAAAAAGCCGCTCACCGCCAAAAGTCCGCCGGCTTGGGCGAAGGCGCGGCAGGAGACGATCAGGTTGGTTTCGGTAGCGGTAAATTGGTGAGCCTGCCGGATATAGGGCAGCCAGACCGAAAAAGCAGTGCTTCCCAGACCGGTGATGGAGAACATCAGCAGCGTAGCGCCGAAGCAGATGACCCATTGATACTTGCTGTGATACGTGCGTGGAGTACGACTTCTCATAGAGAGTCCCTTCTTTCTCTGCTGCAGCAGTATGCCGCCGCCGTGTTTGTTGCGTGGCCCCGACAGAGAGGCGCTACAGTATATGATATAATAAATCTTATCATATGGGAAGAAAAATCTTCAAAAAAAACAAAAGACACGGCGCTAAGCCATGTCTTTTGAAAAGGACGATCACACACCCACAGGGTCTCTTTCTTCGGTGGCAACTTCGTCCACAGAGCCGTCAAAATTTTCTTCCAGCAGCTCGGGATGGGTGAGATAGCGGCGGAAATCGGAGCAGAAAGCAGCGTATTCGTGGCCCGAGCAGATGCGCTCGTCCATCACGATGCCCAACGGCATGATCTTCTTGTCATAGTTGCCGCTGACAAAATCGGCTACCGGCTTACCCATGCAGATAAACACGCCGGTGGTGCCGAATTCATATACATGGTGGTGGATATAGCTGGTGCGGATGGAGGCTAGGTTGGTGATAAACAAGCTGGTGTGGAACGGAGACAGATCGATCACAAACCGGGGCAGCAATCCGTGGTGATCCAGCACGTTGGCCAGCCACAGCACAAACCGGGGCAGCACCGGCAACGAGAGCATAAACCGGGCGAACTTATCGGTGTTGTTAGCGTGGGAGGACTGTGTGTTGGTGGCGATCATCTTCTGCATCCGGTCGTAGAGGGTAAAGACGTTGTCGTTTTTCTCCAAAAAGACCTTTAGTGCCGTCTGATCCAGCGTGCCGTCCGCCTGATTCTTCAGGACCATAAAAGAAACGCAGAAGTGGTTGCGCTCATAGATCTTGCGGTTCATCACAAAGTAGTTCACCTTGGGATTTTTCAAAAAGGCTTTGTAATAGGCGGCGATCAGAACACTCATGTGATCCAACCGCTTGCCCTCGCGGCGTTTTTCGCGGATGTAGGATTTGATGATTTCTTCGTCGATATATTCGGTAATCGTGTTCTGGGCATCATAGCGGTGAGGCATGATGTAGGGCATGGCAGCCAGAATGGGCGAGAGACCCTTGACCCGTTTTCCGTCAGGACGCATAGGAATTTCCTCAACTTTCTCTCTGAATATGTTTATTATATAGGAATCATTTGCCAAATGCAACAAAATGGGAAAAACTTCATCATTTCTTAAATGAGGACAGGAAGTTGCAGGGATATGCGATTTCTGCTTTACCTTTTCGGCAGTGTTTGATATAATGAAATATTATTAGTAGCAGTATGCGCTCAAGAGAGGAGGTGGCCCGAGAATGAAATTTCACAAATGGAATATTCCCGCTGCGCAGCGCGCAGCAGCAGATAGACTGACGGAAGCGGGCTACCCCTGGCTGGTATCCGAAGTGCTGGCTCAGCGCGGCGTTACCTCGGCAGAAGAGGCGGCAGCTTTTCTGGAGCGTGACCGCTGCCTGACCCATTCCCCCTTCCTGATGAAGGACATGGACCGTGCCGTGGAGCGCATTAACCGCGCCGTGGCAGACGGCGAGCGTATTGCCGTATTCGGCGATTATGACGTGGACGGCATCACCGCCACGTGTATCGTGGTGGATTATCTCAAAGGCCGCGGCGCCGATTGCCTGCACTATATCCCCCGCCGCATTGAGGACGGTTACGGACTGGGCCGCGATGCTATTTTGTCGCTGCACCAGCAGGGCGTGGAACTGCTGATTACTGTGGACTGCGGCATCACCGGCGTGGAAGAGGTGGAGTATGCCCGCACGCTGGGCATGGAAGTGGTCATCACCGACCACCATGAATGCAAGGAGGAGCTGCCTGCGGCCTGCGCCGTAGTGGACCCCCACCGCAGTGATTGCCCCTATCCTTTCAAGCATCTGGCCGGCTGCGGCGTGGCGCTGAAGCTGGTGCTGGCTCTGGGCGGCAGCGACCGGGAAGAGGCGCTCTTCTCCCGCTACTGCACGCTGGCCGCCATCGGTACGGTGGCGGATGTGATGCTCATGGCAGATGAAAACCGCACCATCGTCTCCCGCGGTCTGGAGAGCATCGATCATTCTGATTTTATGGGACTGCATGCGCTGCTGCAGGAGGCCGGTCTTGCGGATAAGGCCGTCACTTCCGTGCAGATCGGCTTTGTGCTGGCACCGCGCATCAACGCTGCCGGCCGCATGGGTGCCGCTGATATGGCGGCCGATCTACTGCTTTGCGACGATGAGCAGCAGGCAGCCGTGCTGGCGCGCCAGCTGTGCGCCCTGAACAGAGAGCGTCAGGCGGTGGAGCAGGACATTTTCTCCCAGGCACTGGATATGATCGAGGCGCTGCCCCGGGAAGAGCGCAGTGCACTGGTGCTCTCCAGCGACGAGTGGCATCAGGGTGTGGTAGGTATCGTGGCCTCCCGTTTGAGTGAAAAATATTCCTGTCCCAGCTTTATGATCCATCTCAATGGTGGCGTGGGCAAGGGTTCGTGCCGCAGCTGGGGCGGATTTAATCTGTTTGCCGCGCTGGAAAGCTGTTCGGATCTGCTGCTTGGCTTCGGCGGACACGAACTGGCGGCCGGCTTCACCATTGAAGAGAAACATATTCCCGCTTTCCGTACCCGTATGAACCAGTACGCCAAGGCGTATCGCGGCGGAGAATCCCCTGTTTCCAGTCTGGATATCGATGTGGTACTGACATATCCGGGCCGTGTGACGCTGGAAGAGGTGGAGGCGCCGGATGCGCTGGAACCCTATGGCGCCGGCAACGGTCGGCCGGTATTCTGCCTGCGCGGCGCTACACTGGAGCGGGCGCAGAATGTGGGCCAGAACCGGCATTTGAAGCTGCGGCTGAGCAAGGGTAACGCCCGGTTTGACGGCATTTTCTTCTCCGCAGTCTCTCAGACCTGCGGCGTGGAAGCCGGTGGCCGTGTGGATGCAGCCTTTTACCTGCAGGTCAATGAGTTTCGCGGCAACCGCTCGGTGCAGCTGCAAATGGTGGATATCCGTCCGTCGCTGAGCTGCAGCGCCCGGGAGGAAGAAGCACTGCAGCTGGTGCAGCACTGCCTGTCCGGCGAAGGGCTCAGCGCCAAAGAAGCGATGCGGCTGCTGCCGTCCCGTGAGTATTGTGTGCGGGCCTGGCGTGCGCTGCAGCGTGCTGTGCCTCCGGAGGGACTGCAGACATATTATCTGCCGTTCCTGCGTCAGCTGGCTACCGATACAGGTGGAACAGAGGCTTTTGTTCGTGCTGCACTCTGTCTGGAAGTGTTCCGGGAGCGAGGCCTTGTGAGTATGCGGCACGTGGATGAGGAGATTCGTCTGACATTGACGGACCGGGGTAAGAAGGTAAATCTGGATCAGTCTCAATATTTGCAGAGGCTCAAAGATATTCTGGAAACGCCGAAAAGAGGTGATGCGCTGTGACAAATATGGAAGATCGTTATCTGAAATTGGAACAGACCGTTCGAAGCTATAATCCCGGCGCCAATTTTGAGCAGATCCGCGCTGCCTACGAGTTTGCCATGGCTGCTCATGAGGGACAGAAGCGCAAAGACGGCTCGCCCTTCGTCAGCCATCCGTTGGCGGTAGCGCAGATCGTGGCCGAGGAATTGCGCCTGGATTCCGAATCTATTGTGGCGGCGATCCTTCATGACACCATCGAAGATACGGCGGCAACTCATGAGGAAGTATCCGCTCTGTTTTCCGGTACGGTGGCAGATCTGGTGGAAGGTGTCAGCAAGCTGACCCGTGTCCATTTCACTTCTAAGGCCGAGGAGCAGATGGAAAATCTGCGCAAGATGCTGCTAGCCATGAGCAAGGATATCCGCGTTATTCTGGTGAAAGTGGCTGACCGCCTGCACAACATGCGCACCATGGAATACCACACGCCCGCCAAGCAGCGCCAGAAGTCTTTGGAGACAATGGAGATCTATGGGCCCATTGCCCACCGACTGGGTATGCAGCGCATGAAGTGGGAGCTGGAAGACCTCTCGCTCAAATATCTTGATCCCGTGGGCTATGAGGAGATCACCCATGCGCTGGACACGAAGTCTGAGGAGTACGAGGAGTTTATGCAGGCCGTGGGCGACCAGATCATGGAGCGCGTGCGGGATGTGGGTATCAAAGACGCCATTGTTTACGGCCGCCTGAAGCACCCTTACAGTATTTACCGCAAGATGTACACCCAGCAGAAGACCATCAACGAGGTGTTTGACCTGATTGCATTCCGCGTCATCGTGGATACGGTGGCGGATTGCTACAACGTATTGGGTCTTGTGCATGATCTGTATAAACCCATTCTGGGCCGATTCAAGGATTATATCGGTACGCCCAAGCCCAATATGTACCAGAGCTTACACACCACGGTCATGGGACAGAGCGGCGTTCCTTTCGAAGTGCAGATCCGCACCCGCGAGATGCACGAAATTGCCGAATACGGTATTGCTGCCCACTGGAAGTATAAGCAAAACGGACAGGGCAGCGGTACGGAGGGCAGCTATGAGTGGGTCCGCCGTCTGCTGGAAAATCAGGACGGTGCCGACGCCGAGGACTTTATCCACTCGCTGAAGGTGGATATGTTCGCCGACGAGGTATTTGTGTTTACGCCCCGTGGCGATGTGATCAACCTGCCTGCCGGCGCTACGCCCATCGACTATGCCTATACCATTCACTCTGCGGTGGGTAACCGCATGGTGGGTGCCAAGGTGAACGGCCGCATCGTGCAGTACGACTATCAACTGCGCAACGGCGATGTGGTGGAAGTGCTCACCTCTCAGTCGGCTCGCGGCCCCAGCCGCGACTGGCTCAAGATCGCCCGCAGCAGCGAGGCGCGCAGCAAGATCCGCCAGTGGTTCAAGCGCGAGCGCCGCGACGAGAACATTGCCGCAGGCCGCGCTTCGCTGGAGTCGGAACTCAAGCGCGCCGGTATCAGCATCAAGGAACTGGCGGCGGATGAAAACCTGCCGGCTATGCTCAAGAAGCTGAGCTATAACACGCTGGATGATATGTATGCGGCCATCGGCTACGGCGGCGTTACGGCGCTGAAGGTGGTGGGTCGTCTGCGCGAGGATATCCAGCGCATGATCCAGCAGAAGCGCCAGGGTGAAGCAGCCCCCGCTGTCGAGCAGACCAAAGTGGTGGAGCAGCCTAAGGCGCCTGTCCGCTCCAAGGCGGTGAAAGGTATCATCGTGGAGGGCATGAGCAACTGTCTGGTGAAGTTTGCCAAGTGCTGTGCCCCTGTGCCCGGTGATGAGATTGTTGGCTTTACTACCCGCGGTTATGGTGTCAGTGTGCACCGCACCGATTGTCCCAATGCTGCGCCCGAGCGCCGCAGTAAGGAAGAGGAAGGCCGCTGGCTGCGTGTCAGCTGGGCCGAGAATACGGAGGAAGCGTACCGCACTACCCTGCAGGTCACGGCCAAGGACCGCATGGGTCTGATTGTGGACGTATCCACTGTTCTTTCCTCCACAAAGACGCGCTTGCTGTCCCTCAATGCCCGTTCTACGCCTGATGGATTCGGCCTGATCGATATCGATCTGGAAGTGGGCAGTGCAGACCAGCTGCGCAATGTCATCCGCCGTCTGGAGCAGATCTCCGGCGTAATGCGGGTGACTCGCCCCGCCGGCTAAATCACACAAAGGAGAAATTTTCTATGCGTGCAGTGCTTACCCGCGTGAAAAGCGCGTCTGTTACCATTGATGGCCGTGTAACCGGACAGATCGGCCAGGGATTCTTGATCCTGCTGGGTGTTACCCATGAGGACACGGAGGCGCAGGCTGTCAAACTGGCAGATAAGCTGACCGGTCTTCGCATTTTTGAAGATGAAGACGGTAAGATGAACCGCGGCCTGGAGACGGTAGACGGGCAGATTCTGGTAGTGTCCCAGTTCACCCTGTACGGCAACTGCAAGAAGGGTCGCCGCCCCGAATTTCTGGCTGCCGCCCGTCCCGAAGTGGCCATCCCTCTGTACGAAAAGTTTGTCCAGCTGATCCGTGACAAGGGAATCCATGTGGAAACCGGCGAGTTTGGCGCCGAGATGCTGGTGGAATCCATCAACGACGGCCCGCTGACGCTGGTGGTGGACACGGATAACCTGTAAATTATCAAAGGGAGGAACCCCTATGAAAATCGAGACCATCGCTGTAGGACAGCTGATGACCAATTGCTATCTGCTGTGCGATGAACAGGCCAAGGTCTGTGCCGTGGTGGATCCCGGCGACGAGGCCGAGCGGATTGCCCGCGCGGTGGAGAGCAGCGGCTGTCAACTGCGCTATGTGCTGCTCACCCACGGACACTATGACCATTTTACCGGCCTTTCCGGCCTGTTGGAAAAGTACGATGTGCCGGTGTATATCCACCCGGACGATGCCGAAGTGGGCAGAAATAACCCCTGGTCACTGAAGTTCCCCCGTCTGGATGATGTCCATCAGCGCTGGTACAATGAAGGCGATACGCTGACGCTGGGCAGCCACATCATCCATGTGCTCAGCACGCCCGGCCACTCCAAAGGCAGCGTATGCCTGGTAGTGGAGAATGCTATTTTCGCCGGCGACACCCTCTTTTACGGATCCTGCGGCCGCACCGATTTCCCCGGCGGCGACTATAAAGAGATGCTGCTGTCCCTTGCCCGTCTGGCCCGTTTGGAGGGCAACTATACCGTCTATCCCGGCCACGATCGCCCCACGGATCTGGAGCGTGAGCGCCGGATGAATCCCTATATGCGCCAGGGGCTGACCCTGGGCTGAGGAAGCGACTATGAAACTGATTTTTCGCGGACATGATGACCGCTATGCTGTGGAGCAAAGCCTGCTGGCCTTCTTCCCTGACGAGCGCCCTGTATACGAAGCAGCTTGTGAGGGGGAGGATCATGCGCTGGTATCTCTTCACAGCGGAAAAACATATACCACTGCCACCACGCGTATCGTTTACCGGGGCAAAACGGCCCGGGGCATGTCGCGCGTGGTGATTGATCCTGCGCTGGACCAATATGAAAGCGAGCGCCTGCGCCAAAAGGCATTGAAGCTCAGCTTTTTCAAAGCAGCCCGTGAGATTACCGGTATGGCTCCCTCCTGGGGCGCGCTGACCGGCATCCGCCCCGGCAAGATCGCTGCCCGCTTCCTGGAAGAGGGCAAGACGGAGCAGCAGACAGACCGCATTCTGCGCGACACCTACTTCGTTGCGCCGGAGCGCCGGCGTCTGGCCATCGAGACGGCGCAGGCAGGCTTGAAGGCTAAGGCAGATCTGCAGCCCAATGAGATTTCCCTCTATGTGGGCATCCCCTTCTGCCCCACCCGCTGCGCCTACTGCAGCTTTGTTTCCGCTTCGGTGGAGAAGAGCTTTGGCCTGATGGATCCCTATCTGGAGGTACTGCACCGTGAGATCACCGATGCGGCCCGCATGGTGGAAGAGACCGGTCTGAAGATCAAGTCCTTCTACATGGGCGGTGGTACACCCACCACCCTTTCGGCTGCGCAGATGGATCGCCTGCTGGCGCATTTGAACCGCAGCTTCGATCTCTCCGGCTGTGTGGAGTATTGCATCGAGGCTGGCCGACCCGATACCATTGACCGCGATAAACTGCAGGTACTGATGGATCGCGGCGCTGACCGCATCAGCGTCAACCCCCAGTCGCTGGAAGATCACGTGTTGGCGGCCATCGGACGCAAGCACAGCGCGGCAGATATTGAGCGCACCATGGAGCTGGTGGCGTCCATGAACTTCCCCCACGTGAATATGGACCTGATCGCAGGTCTCCCGGAGGATACACCGGAAGGATTCCGCCGCACGCTGGACAAGTGTCTGGTCTACGGCGCCGATAATATCACCGTCCATACCCTTGCCTTGAAGAAGGGAAGCCGCATTCTGCTGGAGGGCAGCAAGATCCCCACGGCAGAGGAAGTGGGCGCCATGCTGGACTACGCTAACCCCACGCTGCGGGCCGCAGGTTTTGCACCTTACTATCTCTACCGGCAGAAGTACATGTCCGGCAGCTTTGAAAACGTAGGCTGGTGCATATCCGGTGCGGAGGGACTGTATAATATTTACATCATGGAAGAGCTGCACAGCATTCTCTCTCTGGGCGCCGGCGGTTCTACCAAGATGGTGGATGCCAAGCGCGGGCGGATTGAGCGCGTGTTCCACGCCAAGTTCCCCACGGAGTATATCCAGCGACCGGAGAAGCTGGAGGAGAACCTCGCGGCTTTCCGCAGCTTCCACGAGGAAATGTTGAAATGATTGCAGGCGGGGCGTAAGCCCCGCGCTGTTTTGGAGAGGGGAGAGCGCGATGGCAAAGGAGCAGCGGCAGAACTTCATCAGCGGTGCAGCTGTGCTGGCCGCCGCCGTGGCGGTGACCAAGGTGCTGGGCGCCGTCTATAAGATTCCCCTGGGCAACCTTCTGGATAAGGAGGGTATGGCCCACTTTTATGTGGCTTATAATATCTATAGCCTTTTGCTGATTCTGTCTACCGCCGGTTTGCCGCTGGCGCTGAGCCGTTTGATTTCCCGTGCCCATGCGCTGGGCCAGGAAAATAAGAAACGCCGTGTATTCGCTGTGGGACTGAGCCTTTTTTTGGCGCTGGGCCTTGTGTGCAGCGGCGCCATGTTTTTCTTCCCGCAGCGATTGGCGGCCGCCCTCCACGATACGCTGGCTGCGACTCCCATTCGCGCCCTTGCGCCCAGCGTGCTGTGCGTGTGTCTTATCTCCGCCATCCGCGGCTATACGCAGGGTGAAGGAAACATGAAGCCAACTGCCGCCAGCCAGATCATCGAGTCTGCCAGCAAGCTGGTGGTGGGACTGGTGCTGGCCTGGCTGCTGCTGCGGGCAGGCCGTCCTTCTCATGAGGCGGCTGCCGGTGCCATTGCCGGTGTAACGGCGGGCTCTGTGTTCAGCTTGGCGGTGTTGGGGCTGTATATGCTGCGCCGCCACCGCAGGCGCGGTACGGATGTGCCCGAAAGCCGCCGCAAGATCGCACAGGAGCTGTTGCGCATCGGTGTACCGGTGACCATCGGCGCAGGCGGCATGAGCTTTATCACCTTGCTGGACCAGATGCTGGTGATGTCCACACTGCAAAATGTACTGGGGCTGACCGAGTCGGCGGCAACCGCGCTCTATGGTGAGTATACCTTCAGCATGACGCTGTTTAACCTGCCCTCGTCGTTTATCTATCCCGTTACCATCAGTCTGATCCCTGCCATTGGCGCCGCGCTGGCACGCGGCGGGCGCGAGTCTGCCCGCGTGCAGACGGAAACGGCCTTTCGTGTGACGGCGCTGCTGGCGCTGCCGGCCGGTGCGGGTCTTTCCGTGCTGTCCGGTCCGATTTTGGCGCTGCTGTACCCGGCGGTTCCGGAAACGGCGGCAGCGGCTGCCTATCACCTGTCGGTGCTGGGTGTTGCCTGCATCTTTGTCTGCCTCATGGTCATGACCGGCGGTGTGCTGCAGGCCTACGGATATGAATACATCCCGGTGCTGTCGCTTTTGTGCGGCGGCGTGTTGAAAGTGGTGGCCAACTATCTGCTGGTGGCCAATCCGGCAGTGGGCATCCGCGGTGCGGCGGTGGGCACATTGTGCTGCTATGTGCTCATTACCCTCATCAACCTGATCGCCATCCATCGGTTGGTGCCGCGCCGTCCCGATTACTTTGCCGTGTTTTTCAAGCCCGTTTTGGCCACGGCGGCCATGGCGGTGGTGGCTCGCGGCAGCTGGCTGTGGTTCGATCGGCTCACGGATGGGAGTCGGGCGGCGGTGCTGGCAGCCATTGCTTTGGCAGTGGCGGTATATGCCGCGGCAGCTCTGGTTTTGGGCGCTATCCGCCGTCAGGATTTGGTGGCGCTTCCTAAAGGTGAGAAAATTGCCGATTTTCTGCACATTAATGGAGAAAAACTTTGACAGGGCGGAAATGCCTTGCAATGGGAGTGTAAGTATGGTAAATTTTGAATTGAAATCCCGCTACAGTTATGATGATCTCCTGCAGGTGGTGCATATCCTGCGCTCTCCCGGCGGCTGCCCCTGGGATCAGGAGCAGACCCATCAGTCTATCCGCCGGGATTTTCTGGAGGAGGCCTACGAGGCGGCTGAGGCCATTGACACCAATGACACGGCACTCCTGCGGGAAGAGTTGGGCGATGTGCTGCTGCAGGTGGTGTTCCACGCAGATATAGAGTCCGATGCAGGCCGCTTTACCATGGAAGATGTGGTGGACGAGGTCACAAAAAAGATGATCTTCCGCCATCCCCACGTGTTTGCCAACGTGCAGGCCGATACCACGGAGCAGGTACTCATCAATTGGGATCAGCTCAAGCAGCAGGAAAAGTCTCAAAAAACTGCCACGGACACGCTGGAGAGTGTGGCCCGCACCCTGCCCCAGCTGTGGCGGGCCGAAAAGATCCAGAAAAAGGCCGCCAAAGCCGGCTTTGACTGGGCAGATATTGCCGGTGCGCTGGACAAGCTGGACGAGGAGACGGCCGAGCTGCGCCACGCTGTGGAGAGCGGCAGCGGCGTGGAGGAAGAACTGGGTGATGTGCTGTTTGCCGCCGTAAAGGTGGGCCGCTTTGCCGGTCTGGATGCCGAAGCAGCGCTCAGCGGCACCTGTGAAAAGTTTATCCGCCGCTTCCGCGCGGTGGAGGAGGCCGTCCGCGCAAAAGGTGTGGACATGAAAGATCTGCCTCTGGAGGAATTAACCGCCCTGTGGGAGCAGGCAAAACGCACTTGAGACGAGCATTGTTTTAGGATATATCTACTATCCGCCGCAGACCGCGGCGTCAACCAAAGAATTTTAGGAGGAACACAAGAATGAATAAGGCTGAACTGATTGCTGCTGTCGCCGAAAAGACTACCCTGTCCAAGAAGGATTCCGAGGCTGCTGTCAACGCCGCCCTGGATACTATCACCGCCTCTCTCGAGGTTGGCGAGAAGGTGCAGCTGGTTGGCTTTGGCTCCTTTGAGGTGAAGAGCCGCGCCGCCCGTGTGGGCCGCAACCCCAAGACCAAGGCTGTGATCGACATTCCTGCCTCCAAGGTCCCCGTTTTTAAGGCCGGCAAGGTTCTGAAGGAC
>JAZRRQ010000041.1:0-2829 GCA_045650885.1 Vescimonas sp.
TGCAGGAACACGACGACACCGGCAAGGTCTTCGACGCTCTGGCTGACCCCAAGAAGATCACCGTGGTGCAGGTGGCACCCGCCGTGCGCGCCGCGTGGGCCGAGCACTATCATCTGGATCCCAAGTTCGCCACCGCCGGACGCATGGTGGCAGGTCTCAAGCACATGGGCTTTGACTATGTGTTCGACACCAACTTTGCCGCCGACCTGACCATCATGGAAGAAGGCAGCGAGTTTATCGAGCGCTTTACCCACCGCGACCGCTACACCTGGCCCATGTTCACCTCCTGCTGCCCCGGTTGGGTGCGCTTTGTGAAAGGTCAGTATCCCCGTTACATCGACAATCTCTCCAGCGCCAAGAGTCCTCAGCAGATGTTCGGCGCCGTGGCCAAGAGCTACTTCGCCCAGAAGCTGGGTGTAGATCCCCACGACATTTTCGTGGTATCCATCATGCCCTGCACCAGTAAGAAGAGCGAGGCGGCACTGCCCACCATGAACGACGCCTGCGGCGACCGGGATGTGGACGTGGTGCTGACCACCCGCGAGATGGTGCGCATGTTCCGCGGCGAGCAGGTGGAGCCTCTGCTGCTGGACGAAATCCCCTTTGACAGTCCTCTGGGCAGCGGCACCGGTGCTGCCGTCATCTTCGGTGCCACCGGCGGCGTGATGGACGCAGCGCTGCGCAGCGCCTATTATCTGGTCACCGGCTCCAATCCCGATGCCGACGCCTTCACCGCCGTGCGCGGTATGGACGGCTGGAAGGAAGCCACCTTCTCCATCCCCGGCGCAGGCAATGTGCGCGTGGCGGTGGTCAGCGGTCTTGGCAACACCCGCCGGCTGATGAAGGCGCTGGATGCGGGCGAAGTAAGCTACGACTTTGTGGAAGTGATGGCCTGTCCCGGCGGCTGCGCCGGCGGCGGCGGTCAGCCCATCCACCACGGCAAGGAACTGGCCGAGTCCCGCGGCGGCGTGCTGTGGAATCTGGATAAGAAGGCCACCATCCGCTATTCCCACGAGAACAGCGACGTACTGGAGCTCTACCGCGACTTCCTCAAGGCACCTTTGAGTCATCGCGCCCACCACCTGCTGCACACCGATCACCACGGTTGGAAGATGCCCAACGAGAAATAAACCCTCCTGCTCCCAAAGGCTCTGTGCCTTTGGGAGCATTTTTTTGCGGCGCATCAGAGATCGTCGCCTCCTGCCATGGGGCGACATCCTTAACAGTTTCTTGACAATACGCAAATAGGATAAATAATTAACGTTAAATTTTGAACAATATCCTATTGTACTTCCCCACAGCAAATGTTATAATACTGGCGGTTAAATGGCTGCCTGCCCCTGTCAGGCAGGCGCAACTGTGATTATGAATAAGGAGAGAAGCACCATGTCTATCGGAATTTCCATGGCGCGCGTGGATGAGATCATCGATTCTTACGGCGCACAGCGACACCAGCTGATCGCTATCATGCAGGACATCCAGGCCGAGTACAAATACCTCAGTCCCGAAGTGCTGGAGCGTATCGCTGAAAAGTTGGATATCGGCGTGGCCAAGGTGTACAGCGTGGCTACCTTCTACGAGAACTTCTCGCTGGAGGCCAAGGGCAAGTACATCATCAAGGTCTGCGACGGCACCGCCTGTCATGTTCGCAAGTCCCAGCCCATCTACAACGCCATTCGCGAGTATCTGCAGCTGGAGGGCAAGCAGAAGACCTCTGCCAACGGCCTCTTCACCCTGGAAACGGTGGCCTGCCTTGGCGCCTGCGGTCTGGCACCGGTGGTCACGGTCAACGATCAGGTGCACTCCAAGATGACGCCGGAAACCATGATCGAGCTTCTCAAGCAGCTGGAAAAGGAGGCCGAAGATGAGTAAGATGACCCGTGAAATGCTGGATGCACGGCGCGTGCAGGCCAAAATGGCCGCCGCTGCCCAGACCCGCACTGTACTCATCTGCGCCGGTACCGGCTGCATCGCCGGCGGCTCTCTGCAGATCTATGACTACCTCAAGGCCGAATGCGAAAAGCGCGAGATCAGCGTGATGGTCAATCTCATGGACGATGAGAGCCAGTGCGCCGGTCACGTCATCAACATGAAGAAGAGCGGCTGCCACGGCTTTTGCGAGATGGGCCCGCTGCTGCAGATCGAGCCTGAGGGCTATCTCTACACCCATGTGAAGCTGGAAGACTGCGATGAGATCATCGAAAAGACCATCATCGGCGGTGAAGTGATCGAGCGTCTCCTGTACAAGCTGGACGATGTGGCTTACGCACGCCACGATGAGATCCCCTTCTATCACCAGCAAGAGCGCATCGTGCTGGAAAACTGCGGCACCATCGACGCCGAGGATTTTGACGAGTATCTGGCAAAAGACGGCTACGCCGCTTTTGAAAAGGCTCTGTTCGACATGAGCGACGAGGCAATCTGCGCTGTGATCCGCGACAGCGGTCTGCGCGGCCGCGGCGGCGGCGGTTTCCCCGCCGGCCAGAAGTGGGACAGCGTGCGCCGTCAGCCCAAGGGCAAGAAGTACGTGGTGTGCAACGGTGATGAGGGCGACCCCGGCGCCTTTATGGACCGCTCCATCATGGAGGGCAACCCCCACAGCACCATCGAAGGTATGCTCATCGCCGCCTGCGCTGCCGGCAGCGACGAGGGGTACATTTACGTCCGCGCCGAGTATCCTCTGGCCGACACGCGCCTGAAGAAGGCCATTGCCAAGGCTGAGGAGATGAACCTGCTGGGCGACAACATTCTGGGCACCGACTTCTCCTTCCATCTGAATGTCAACCGCGGCGCAGGCGCCTTCGTCTGCGGCGAGGGCAGCGCTCTGAC
>JAZRRQ010000042.1:0-5964 GCA_045650885.1 Vescimonas sp.
TGCGCAAACGCCTTGTCAAAGGCGGCAGGCGTGGCCTGACTGGTGGTGGGCACCACATCACTTTCCACCAGCATTTCGTAAAACTTCCGATGGTCGATGTCCACGCCGTCCACATACTCCTCGTCACCGAAGTGGATGGTCAGCGGCACAATGGAAAAACGCTCCCGCAGTTCGGGGCGGATATCCGCGGTGGAATCGATCACAATACGTACTTTCATAGAGTTGCTCCTTTGTAGTCTTGCTGTATCAGCCAGCAAAGCTTATCATAAAACCCCTATTTTGTCAACACTTTACAGTAATGTGTCAATTAACAGCAAAGCAGGCAGAAAAAAGAAGTGACTGCCTGACGGCAGTCACTTTGCTTATTCAAAAGCTTCCGATGGGAATGGAATCGTCGTCCTCGCCCTTTTGGATGGACAAAATCTGCAGCCAATAGCCCTTACCGCTTCCCATATCCACATAGACACGCTCGCCGGCGCGATGGCCCATGACGGCCTGACCCACGGGGGATTCCTTGCTGATCCAGCCCTTCAAGGCATCCTGCCGCAAGGTGGTGACCATACGGATGGTGCGCTGCTTGCCGGTGTTCTCCATCAGGATCTCCACGGAGTCGTAAAGACCCACCGTATCGGCGGTGGAGGTATCATCAATAATACGGGCGGTTTTGATCATGCGCTGGAGATAGCGGATGCGGGCATCGTTGCGGTTTTTATCCTGCTTTGCGCACTTATATTCAAAATTCTCGCTCAGGTCACCAAAAGCACGGGCCACCTGTACGTCCTCAATCAGCTTGGGGCGCAGTACCTGCACGCGGTAGTCGATCTCCTCCTGCATCTTTTTCAGATCGCTGACAGTCAGTTCATCGTACATCTTTCAATCCTCCCAAAGTTCTGCCAGACGCGCAAGACCACAGCGCAGCGCATCGAGCGCAATACCGGAATAGTTGACCACCACCACATGTTGCGGGGCGGAATCATTGTTGTGATAATAGTCCGACAGCAGCGCCAGACGAATCCCCTTCTCGGCTGCTGCAAGGCGCAGCGCCTGGTCGCTCATCTGCGTATCCAGACGCATGAGGAAATGGAGACCTGCGTCCTGCTCCATAATCTCCACCCGACCGGCCAGAGGGCCTGTGCGGATGGCGTCGATGACGGCGTCGCGTTTTTGACGGTAGCGGTTGCGCATACGGTTGATATGCTGCTCGTACCGACCCTGTGCCATAAACGCCGCCAGAGTATGCTGCTCAAAGCTGGAGACGGTGCAGGCGTAAAAGCTCAGGCGGCTGCGGTATTCCTCCAGCAGATGGGGCGGCAGGATCATATAGCTGATACGGATAGACGGCGCGATGGTCTTGGAGAAGGTGTTGAGATAGATGACACGCTGATGGCGGTCTGTGGAAAACATGGTGGGAATGGGGCGACCCACAAAGCGAAACTCGCTGTCGTAGTCGTCCTCCAAAATATAGCGCCCCGCCTTTTCATCAGCCCAGCGCAGCAGCTCCTGACGGCGGGCGATGGGCATGACGATGCCGGTAGGATAGTGGTGGGACGGCGAGATATGCACCACGTCGGCATCGCTCTCCCGCAGGGCGGCGGCAGACAAACCCGCCTCATCCAGCCCGATACGCCGCAGCGGCACCTGATTGCTCTCGTAAATGCGGCCAATTTTGCCATAGCCGGGGTCTTCCACCGCGTAGATACGCTCGCGACCCAGCAGCTGGATCAGCAGATGATAGAGCACCTCTGTACCGGCGCCGATGACGATCTGCTCGGGATCCACCGTCATGCCGCGAAACTGCTGCAAATTTTCGGCAATGGCACGGCGCAGCTCCGGCGCGCCGTTAAAGGGCGGCGGCTGCAGCAGGTCGGTATCCTGCTCCAAAATGGTGCGGCGCATGGTCTTGGACCACACGGTGAATGGAAAATTCTCGGCAGAAATGGAGTTGGTCACCAGATCCAGCGCATAGGACTGCTGCTCCCGGCTTTGGGGTACGACATTGGCAGCTCCCACGCGCAGAGGGCGATCGATACGGCTGACAAAGTAGCCTTTTTTCTCTACACTATAGATATATCCTTCGGCAATCAACTGCTCGTAGGCGTTTTTCACCGTGATGACGCTCAGCTCCAAATGTCCCGACAGCGTACGCTTGGAAGGCAGCTTCTCCCCTGCTGCCAAACGGCCGGAGAGGATGTCATCCTTGATATGGCGGTAGAGCTGCTCATACAAACTCACGCCGCCGTGTTTTTCAAAGGTATAGGTCAGCATAGCAACCTCCATCTGGTACTAATACTTTTTATCAAAATGGTTATTTCAATAGTACCAGATATCACTATAATGCAAATAGAGAAAAAAAACAAGGGGATGTTGGTATGAAACGTACATCGATTCGGAAAATGGTTTTTGCGGCTTTTATGGCTGCGCTTGTCTGTGTGGCCACCATGGTGGTGGAAATCCCTTCTCCCACCAACGGATATGTTAATTTGGGCGATTGCTTTGTCCTGCTGGCCAGCTGGCTTTTAGGCCCGTGGTACGGCGCTGCGGCGGCCGGTATCGGCTCCATGCTGACAGATCTGTTCATGGGCTACGCCTACTACGCTCCCGGCACACTGGTTATCAAGGGCGCGATGGGTCTGTGCTCCGGACTTCTTTACCGCATGCTGCGTAAGGCAGCGCCCAAAGGTGCCATGCTCCTGAGCGGCATTGCAGCGGAGATCATCATGGTGCTCGGCTACTTTGTTTATGCCGCTTTCTTCCTGGGCTACGGCATTGTGGGCGGCGCAGCCGGCGTACCCGGTAATCTGGTACAGGCTGTCGTAGGCTTGGCAGCCGCGTTTGCACTGATGGCAGCCTTGCAGCGCACCGGAATCGAGAAAAAGTTGCTTTGATCTATAAATTGTGGTAGACTGATAAAAACAGTCTCTTTCACGGAAAGGAAGATCAGATATGGGTGGAACCATCCACAAGGCGGAAAATAACGATATTTTGCAGCGTATCTATGCCGACGCAGCGGCAGCTGCCGCGCAGTTGGTGGAGGCGGCCAAGCTGCACCGCGGACAGATCGTGGTGATCGGATGCTCCAGCAGCGAAGTAGTGGGCCATCAGGTGGGCAGCTGGTCCACGCCGGAAGTGGGGCAGGCCATCTACGATGGACTGCAGAGCGTCTTTGCTCCGCTTGGCATCTATGTGGCTGCTCAGTGCTGCGAGCATCTCAACCGCGCTTTGATTGTGGAGCGCGAGGCCGTGCCTTATGCTGACATCGTCAACGTAGTACCCCAGCCCAAGGCCGGCGGCTCTTTCGCTACGGCCTGCTATCAGAATTTCCGTCATCCTGTGGCGCTGGAGGAGATCCGCGCCGATGCAGGTCTGGACATCGGCGGCACGCTGATCGGCATGCACCTGAAAAAGGTAGCCGTTCCGGTGCGGCTGACACAGCGTACCATCGGCGAGGCCATGCTGCTGGCAGCCCGCGTGCGACCCAAGTTCATCGGCGGTGAGCGCGCTTACTACGACGACACGCTCAAGGACGGATATCCGGAGGAATAACGATAAAAAGAGGTGCTGCGGCACCTCTTTTTTGTCGCACATCTGCAGGCGGCTTGCAACGGCAGGCTCATTGGCGTATAATGGAGCCAACTACATATCATTGAGGAGGAACCAAAGATGAAGGAAGTTTACGATTTTCTGAAGAACTGCGGTGTCTACTATCTGGCCACCGTGGAGGGTGATCAACCCAGAGTGCGCCCTTTCGGTACCATCGACCTCTATGAAGATAAGCTGTACATTCAGACCGGCAAAGTAAAAGCCGTGGCCCGGCAGATGAAGGAGAACGCCAAGGTGGAAATCAGCGCCATGGCCGCCGACGGCAGGTGGATCCGCATCGCGGCGCTTGCCGTGCTGGACGACAATGTCAAGGCTCAGGCGCATATGCTGGACGCTTATCCCAATCTGAAAGCCATGTATGCTGCCGGCGACGGTAACACGGAAGTGTACTACCTGAAGGACGCGGTGGCGCAGATCTGCTCTTTCACAGAGGCACCTCGTGAGATCAAGTTCTGATTGGGGATACTGCTACAGACAGAAGAAAACGCAGAATCGTGTATAAAACACCGAACCGAAAGGATAAGTGGTAAACCATATGACGGAACAAATCAAAGCAAGAAGAAGCGTCCGCACCTATGACGGTCGGACGGTGGAAGAAGATATGATTCTGCATCTGCTGGCAGATACGGCGGTATGCGGTAATCCCTTCGACATCCCGGTCGCTTTCAAATTTCTCGACGCCAAGGAACATGGACTTGTCTGCCCCGTTGTCAGCGGCACCGATCTCTACGTGGGTGGAAAGGTCAAGCATGGGCCTCACGCCTGTGTGGCCTTCGGCTACTCCTTTGAAATGTTTGTGCTGCGCGCCCAGGCCCTGGGGCTGGGCACCGTTTGGTTGGGCGGTACCATGAACCGTGCCGCCTTCGAGAAAGCCATGGAGCTGGCAGAAGATGAGATGATGCCCTGCGCCACACCTATTGGCTACGCCGCCAAAAAGCTGTCCATCCGGGAGAGTATGATGCGCAAGGCCATCAAGGCCGATGAGCGACTGCCCTTTGAAGAACTCTTTTTCGGCGGTAACAAGGCCACACCCCTCTTCCGGGAGAACGCCGGAAAGCTGGCGCTACCGTTGGAGATGGTTCGCCTCGCCCCCTCCGCTGTCAACAAGCAGCCCTGGCGTGTGATCGTGACAGACGACACGGCCCACTTCTATCTCAAGCGCAGCAAAGGCTTCAGCCACGGCGGCGCACTGGATATGCAGATGATCGACATGGGCATCGCCCTGTGTCACTTCGCTCTGGCGGCTGACGAGTGCGGGCTGGAGCTTTCGTTCTCCCAAAAAAATCCGGGACTGGCCGAGGATATGGAATACGTGGCCTCTTACCGTTTGATCTAACATAAAACGACAAAGAGACGCTGCACGTGTGCAGCGTCTCCTTTTTTGTATTATACAAAGCAAAGCTTATCTCATAAATCCAAATACATTCTCCACCGCGTCCTCGCCAAAGGTGCGGCAGGCCATGCGGTACATGGCGCGGGCGTGGATACGGTCATGCCACAAAAAGCGGCGCAGCACTTTACGCAGCGACCACCATTCGCCATAGCTGCCTTCTTGCGGTGCACGGGTGAGGAAATTTGGCTGCTGCTCCAGTGCCGCAAAACCGCGCGCACGGCATTCGACGATGGTCCCGTCGTTATCGGCGTCTACACCGATCTCGCCAAAATAGTAGGCGTTGACGTTTTTGGTATGGTCATACATCTCCTGCGCTGTGCGAGGCAGATCACCGTAAAATGTTCTGCGCAGCGGCAAAACACTGGCATTTTTATCGGGAATGGCGCAGAATTGTGCGTGAAAATCACGAGCAGAGCGCAGAGCCAATGCCTTGATATGTTCATATTCCGCGGCGGTCAACGGCACTCGCTCAGTCTCAAACAGCAGATCGGAGTCGGCGTCGGCTACGCGCAGATCGCAGGCGTATTCCGCCGTCACTTCCACCGTCACCGCATCCGGCACACTCTCCCCTGCCCAGCGCAGAAAGGAGCGGATCTCCTCCGTCATCTTCTCCTGTGCGGTGGTCAGATCGGCACCGCGGGTACACACGCCGGGCAGGTCGACACACCACAGCAACGTATCAGGTCCGTTATGTTCCCGGGCACAATGGAAGATCATATCACTCTCCCCTTTCCACAATTCATAAGCACATGATACCGCAAAGAAGGCAGCATGGCAAGCAGAACACACCTGCTCCCATGAACACGCAAAAAAAGGGTTGTCCCATTCGGGACAACCCTTTTTGTATGCCGTTTAGCAATCGGTCACTTACTGAGCAGCCTTAGCAGCCTTGATGGACTCGATCAGCAGGGGAACGACCTTGAACAGGTCACCAACGATACCGTAGTCAGCGGCCTCGAAGATGGGAGCGT
>JAZRRQ010000043.1:0-13379 GCA_045650885.1 Vescimonas sp.
AAACGGAGCGGGCGGGGGAGTGGGAAGGCTGCTTGGGGCGGGGGGAAGCGCGGAAGAAAATTTATCTGTTAAGAAAAAAACGATGCTTCCGTTTTGGCGGGTTGTCGTATATAATAAACATGTTAATTATGCACAATTCCCGCTGCGGAAGGGAACAGAGTGCAATGCAGATTCGACATAAAAAGGAGATTTGACCATGGAAAAGAAACAGCACATCATGGTGGCAGACGGCAACGAAGCCGCCGCCTATGTGGCGTATGCCTTTTCGGAGGTAGCGGCCATTTATCCCATTACCCCTTCTTCTCCTATGGCGGAGAAAACCGATGAGTGGTCGGCTAACGGGCGTAAAAACCTCTTCACCCAGCCTGTGACGCTGGTGGAGATGCAGTCTGAGGCAGGTGCCATCGGCGCAGTACACGGTGCGCTGGAGTCCGGCTCGCTGGCCACCACGTTTACCTCTTCCCAGGGCTTGATGCTGATGATCCCGGTGCTGCACCGCATCAGCGGCACGAGACAGCCTGCGGTGCTGCACGTGGCATCCCGCACGGTGGGTACCCACGCCATGTCTATTTTCGGCGACCACAGCGACGTGATGAATTGCCGCCAGACCGGCTTTGCCATGCTGTCTACCGGCAGTGTGCAGGAAGTGATGGATTTGGCCGGCGTGGCGCACCTGGCCGCTGTGAAGAGCCGCGTGCCCTTTATGCACTTCTTTGACGGTTTCCGCACCAGCCACGAGATCCAGAAGATCCGCGCCATCCCCTATGAGGAGTTCCACAAGCTGCTGGACTGGGATGCCGTACATCGTTTCCGTGAGGCGGCACTGAATCCCTACCATCCCACCTTGCGCAACACGGTGCAGAATCCCGACGTGTACTTCCAGTTCCGTGAGGCCAACAACCGTTTCTACGATGAGCTGCCTGAGACGGTGGAAGATTATATGCAGAAGATCAACGCCGTGACCGGCGAAGATTACCATATCTTCAACTACTACGGCGCGCCCGATGCCGAGCGTGTTATCGTGGCCATGGGCAGTGTCAGCGGTGCTGTCCGCGAGACCGTGAAGTACCTCAATGACCGTGGTGAGAAAGTAGGATATGTACAAGTCCACCTGTTTAATCCTTTCTCTGCCGAACATCTGCGCCGCGCGCTGCCTGCTACCGTGAAGCGGGTGGCGGTGCTGGATCGCTGCAAGGAGATGGGTGCTGCCGGTGAGCCGCTGTATCTGTCCGTCTGCGCCGCTTATACCAACCGCAGCGACGCGCCCTATATCGTGGGCGGCCGTTACGGCTTGAGCTCCAAGGATACGACCCCTGCCCAGATCAAGGCGGTGTTCGACCACATCAAGCAGGATGAGCCCATGAACGGATTCAGCGTTGGTATTGAAGATGACGTGACCTTCCGTTCTCTGCCGGTAGGCGCTGCTCTGGAGCTGGAGCAGAAGGGTATGGTCAGCTGCAAGTTCTGGGGTCTGGGCAGCGACGGTACGGTGGGTGCCAATAAGAACTCCATCAAGATCATCGGCAACAATACCGATCAGTATACTCAGGCTTACTTTGAGTACGATACCAAGAAGTCTTTCGGCATTACCCGCAGCCATCTGCGCTTTGGTTCCCAGCCGATTTTGGCTTCTTATCTGGTGAAGGATGCCGATTTTGTGGCCTGCCACAACCAGTCGTTCCTCAATAAATATGAGATCGTCGGCGAGTTGAAACAGGGCGGCACCTTCCTCCTCAACTGCCGCTGGAGCGCTGCGGAGCTGGACGAGAAACTGCCGGCTAAGGTCAAGCGCGGTTTGGCTGAAAAGAAGGCGAAACTGTGCATTATCGATGCCAACGCCATTGCCAACCGTCTGGGTCTGGGTGACCACGCCAGCATGGTGCTGCAGGCTGCCTTCTTCTCCCTGGCGGATATCATCCCCATGGATGAGGCCATCGGCTATATGAAGGCGGCGGCAGAGAAGACCTTCGCCAAGAAGGGCGATGCCATCGTGCAGATGAATCTGGCTGCCATTGATGAGGGCGTGCAGGGCGTGACGGTGGTGGAAGTGCCGGAGTGCTGGAAGATGGCGGAGGATGCTCCCGCTGCACCCGGTAAGGCGGCGCCCGACTTTATCGAGAAGATTCTGCGTCCCTGCAACGCGCTGCAGGGCGATGACCTGCCGGTTTCCACCTTTGTCGGCTACGAAGACGGCACCATGCCTCTGGGCACCACCGCTTGGGAAAAGCGCGGTATTGCCACCCGCCTGCCGGTGTGGGACGCCACCGCCTGCATCCAGTGTAACCGCTGCTCTTTCGTTTGTCCCCATGCTGTTATCCGTCCCTATCTGCTGGATGAGAAGGAAGCGGCAGCTGCGCCGGAAGGCTTTGTTACCGCGCCTGCCAAGGGTACCAAGGGTCTGCAGTTCTCGCTGCAGATCAGTGATATGGACTGCACCGGCTGCGGCAGCTGCGTGGCGTCCTGCCCCATGAACGGCAAGGCGCTGCGTATGGAGCGCGTGGAGCGGGAGCTGCAGGTGACGGAGGCATGGGAATACGGCCTGACGATTACCGAAAAGGACGCCTTCCGCGCCGAAACGGTGAAGGGCAGCCAGTTCCGCCAGCCGCTGTGCGAGTTCTCCGGTGCCTGCGCCGGCTGCGGCGAGACACCTTACGCCAAGCTCCTGACCCAGCTGTACGGTGAGCGTATGTACTGGGCCAACGCCACCGGCTGCTCTCAGGCCTGGGGCGCTGCCATGCCGTCTATTCCCTATACCGTCAATAAGCAGGGACGCGGTCCGGCATGGAGTAACTCTCTGTTTGAAAACAATGCCGAGTTCAGTCTGGGTATGTATCTGTCTGTCAAGCAGCAGCGCTACAAGACCCGTGCTTGGCTGGAAGAGCTGCGCGACATTGAGCCGATGCTGGAAGAGGTCATCGGCGAGTGGCTGGAAGTCTTCAACGACTTTAATGCCTCTCTGCCGGCGGCAGAAAAGCTGGTGGAAGCGCTGGCGGATATGGAACTGACCGACCGCGCCGGCGAGCTGCAGAAGAAGATCCTGCGCCACCGTGAAGACCTGGCCAAGAAGCCGGTGTGGATGTACGGCGGCGACGGCTGGGCCTATGACATCGGCTTTGGCGGTCTGGACCACGTGATCGCCATGGGCGAGGACATCAACATCCTCATCGTGGATACGGAGGTTTACTCCAACACCGGCGGTCAGAGCAGCAAGGCCACGCCTCTGGGCGCAGTGGCACAGTTCCAGGCCGCCGGCAAGAAGACCGGTAAGAAGGATCTGGGCAAGATGATGATGTCTTACGGCAACTGCTATGTGGCCAGTGTGGCCATGGGTGCCGATCCGGCACAGCTGCTCAAGGCCATCACCGAGGCGGAGGCCTATCCCGGCCCCTCGCTGGTCATCGCCTATGCACCGTGTATCAACCACGGCATCAAGGCCGGTATGGACCATGTGCAGCACGAAATGAAGCGTGCGGTGGATGCCGGTTACTGGCCTCTGTACCGCTACAACCCCGCCAAGGAGACCGGAAAGTTCGTGCTCGACTCCAAGGAGCCCACTATGAGCTATCAGGAATTCCTCTCCGGTGAGGTGCGCTATGCATCCCTGCATCGTACCTTCCCGCTCAACGCCGAGACGCTCTTTGCTCAGGCTGAGCAGGAGGCCAAGGCACGCTACGAGAGCTATCGCAAGCTGGCCGAGCAGGAGTAAGCTGACGATTGGCAAGATACATAAAAGGAGTCCCGCCTGTGGGCGGGGCTCCTTTTTTTATGCTGTTTCCGTTTCATTGGCTGCGAACTGGCGGCCGGTGTGGTCGATGGTGTAGTTTTCCCAATAGATGAGCTGGGAGATGGGGACAACGGTCAGCCCCTTCTGGATGAGGCTTTCCAGAATATCCGGCAGGGCTTCCGGGGTGTGGAGGGCGGCGTTGTGGAACAGGGCAATGCTGCCCTGCGCCATCTTGCCGGTGACCCGGTTGCAGATGGTGGCAGCGTCATAGTCTTTCCAGTCCAGAGAGTCCACATCCCACTGGATGGGTTCCATGCCCATGGAGCGGATGGCGGCGATGACATGGTCGTCGTACTCACCGTAAGGGCAGCGGATGAGGGTGGGTGTGACGCCGGTAACGGCGGCAATTTTCTCGTTGCAGGCGGTGATGTCGGCGATGATCTCATCGGCGGTGAGCGTATTATAGTGGTCGTGGTGGTTGGAATGGTTTTGCACCTCGTGGCCGGCATCGTGCAGCGCCTTGACGGACTCGGGGTATTTATCCACCCATTCACCCACCACGAAGAAGGTGGTTTTTACATTGTATTTGGCCAGAATGTCGATGAGCTGCTGGGTGTCTTCGTTGCCCCAGGCGGCATCAAAGGAGATGGCGCACAGGGGCTGGCTGCACTCCACCGAGTAGATGGGCAGCTGGCGCTTGGTGGTGCCGACGGTAACGGCGGCGGGGAAGGTGACTGCGGCGAACAGGGCGGCTGCCGCGGCTAACGCGGCAAGGCACACCACAAAACGGCGGCGCAGAAGGAAGATCTTGACCGGATGAGAGCGCATGGAAAAACCGCCTTTCTTATTTGCTGCTCTCATTTCTATGTGCCACGGGAGGGAGATATGAAAAAAACCTCCGCAGAGAACACTCTGCGGAGGTTGGGGAAATGCGATTATTCGGCGCTGTAGACCACCTTGCCGTCCACCACGGTGACATAGGCTTCGGCACCGATGGTGACCAGGGGATCGGCGGTCCAAATGACCACGTCGCCGTCCTTGCCCACTTCCAGGCTGCCCACGCGGTCACCGATACCGGTCTGCACGGCGGGATTGATGGTGATGGCGCGCCAGCCCTCTTCCATAGGCAGACCTGCGCTGACAGCCAGACCTGCGCACATGGGCAGATTTTCCTGAGGAATGACGGGGGAGTCGGTGATGATGCTGATGGGCACGCCGGCGGCATGGAGCGCGGCGGGGGTGGTGAAGCTCTTGTTGATCAGCTCTACCTTGCTCTTTTCACCGAAGGTGGGGCCGACGAAAGCGGGATAACCTTCCTTCGCCAGCTCATCGGCGATGACTTCACCGTCGGTGCAGTGGTCGAGGGTCAGCATCACGTCAAATTCCTTGGCGATGCGGATGGAGGTGAGGATATCGTCGGCGCGGTGGGCGTGAGCCTTCAGGGGGATCTCCTTGCGCATGACCGGCAGCATGGCTTCCAGCTTCATGTCGAAGGTGGGATCTTTGCCCTCTTCCTTGGCCTTGAGATAGTTGCGGGACTTAAACAGCAGCTCGCGCAGCACGGCGGCAGTGGCCATGCGGGTGGTGGGCATCTTGCGGCCGTTCTGACCGTAGACGCGCTTGGGGTTTTCGCCGAAGGCACACTTCATGGCCAGGGGGAACTTGATGATCATGTCATCAACGCGCTTGCCGCACAGCTTGATGGCGACGAAAGTACCGCCTACCACGTTGGCGCTGCCGGGGCCGGTGCAGGCGGAGGTAACGCCGCCGCGGATGGCCTGGGCAAAAGTCTCGTCCTGGGGATAAATGCTGTCAATGGCGCGCATATGAGGCGTGGTGGGGTCGGACCACTCGTTACCGTCGGCGCCTTCCCAGCCGACAGCGGAGTTGAACATGCCGATATGGCAGTGGGCATCCACACAGCCGGGAGTCACCAGACGGCCCTGGGCGTCGATGACGGCAGCGCCTTCCGGAGCGGTCAGATCGGTGCCGACAGCAGCAATTTTGCCGTTGTCATCAATCAGCACGCAGCCGTTTTCCAGATCGGCACCAGCCATGGTTTTTACATATCCGTTTTTGATCAGTAACATAGTCTTTCCTCCGTACCGGCTTGGTGAGCCTGTCATTTCTATCAAAATAACATAAAAGCCGCTGGGAATCAACTCCCTGCGGCTTTCAAAATGTGAAATGGGCGTTATGTCAGCGCTCGGCATCGGCAGAAACGTTGACGCTGGGGATGGCATACGCATCGCTTTGCGGTGCAGACAGCTCGGTGCAGCGGTTATACTCCACCTGCATTACCGCGTCGATGGTGTGACGGCCGTAGTCGTCCAGCTGGGAATACTGCTTGAACAGGCGCTGGGTGTCCTCGGTCAGATAGAAAGAGGCATCATCACTCAGAGCCTTGATGCCCAAAGCGCGGCAAATCTGCACCACGGTGTCAAAAGAAGAACCGCCGATGCCGTTGTGCAGTGCACTGTTGATGGTGGACAGAGGAATGTTGACGGCAAAAGCGAACTGACGCACGCTTTTATACTGCCGCGCGATTTCCGTGCGAACAATTTTAGTCAGATTATCCATAAATAGACCCTCTTTACAAATAATACATATGTTTATGGAACCTCGTGTTTCAGCAGCTGTCATTATAGCATGGGTGCCCAAAAACGCCAAGTCCAAAACGTCAAAATTTCGAAAAAATTAAGTTTTGCACGAAGAGTGCTAATTCGCAGATGGAAAATTTGGGCAGTTTAGCGGAAAAAATTGGAAATTGGCAAAAAAGGAAAAAGACGAGATTTTTTTCGCCTGCGAAAAGGGACTTTTCACACGGAGGTGTTTGTGATAAAATGGTTAAATCATCAGCCTGTCCATCCGTTCTGGACAGGTGTACGCAGCATGATCCGCCGCTACCGGCGGCATGGCGTGGCATTCAGTTGTGCGGCACTGACCTATTATCTGGTGTTTGCGGCCTTTCCACTACTGGTGCTGTTGGGCACGCTGCCCGGGGCATTGGGTTGGGAGAGCGAGAGTTTGCTGCATGCTGTGGAGCGGTTCGTGCCGGAACAGGTGACAGCACTGGTTGGCCGGTACTGGGAGGATGTGGCGCAAAACGGGGGACAGCGGATCCTCTGGTCCAGCGCTGTGTTTTCCCTGTGGCTGCCTATGCGGGCAACGGACTGTCTGCTGCATAGTCTGCGCCGGGCATTCGGCGCAGCAAAACCCACAGGGCTGGGACAAAAAGTACGCATACTGCTCTTCACCTTATGGCTGATGCTGACGCTGGCCATGGCGCTGCTGCTGATCACCGTAGGACGGCGGGCACTGCGTTATCTTGCAGGGCAGCTGGGGCTGCCTGAGTGGGTCAGCAATGTGTGGAATGTGCTGCGCTTTGTGCTGCTGGGTTTGGTACTGGCGGCAGCGCTGGCGATCCTTTATATGCTGGCGCTGGGAAAGCGCCGGGCACTACGGCAGGTAATGCCGGGTGTGGCGTTGTCGTTGATTTCCTGGATGCTGGTATCGGCAGGATTTTCGTATTATGTGGAGCATATGGCGGGCTATACGCTGCTGTACGGCTCTGTGGCTGCGGTAGTGGTGACGCTGCTGTGGTTTTATATGAGTGGCTTGGTGCTGATTATGGGTGCCGAGTTCAATGCCATGCTGCACCGTGGCAGGCGCGGCTATGGGGAAAGGAAAAAGAGTCCATGAAGATCATTATTGTAGGCTGCGGAAAAGTGGGTTATGCCATTGCCAGTCAGATGGCGCTGGAAAAGCACGACGTGGTGATGGTGGACGGCAGCGCCGCCGCGCTGCAGAAGGCGGACAGCTCGCTGGACATCATGTGTGTGGAGGGCAACGGTGCCAGCATCAGCGTGCTCAAGAGCGCCGGTGCCGGTGATGCTGATCTGGTGGTTGCGGTGACCAACGGCGATGAGACCAATCTGGTGTGCTGCCTGATTGCCAAGAAGCTGGGTGCCAAACACACCATCGCCCGTGTTCGCAACACCGATTATCGCCGTGACGCCGATATGCTCAAGCGGGAGATCGGGCTGGACATGGTCATCAATCCTGACCTGGCGGCTGCCCGCGAAATTGCACGGATCCTCAGTTTCCCGGCGGCTTTCTCTGTGGAGCCTTTTGCGCGGGGACGCATCGATATGATCGGCTTTTACGTCTCGGCCAAGGACAGCCTCTCCGGTGTTCCGCTGAGCACCTTTAACCGCAACCGCATTGCGGAGGTGCTGTTCTGCGCCGCCGAGCATAATGGCGAATACGTGATTCCCGATGGACATTTTGTGCCGCAGCCCGGTGACCGCATGTATATGGTCGGATCCAAGGCGGAGCTGTTGAAGATGCTCAAAGGCATGGGCCGCACGCTGCAGCGGGTGAAGGACGTTTCGCTTCTGGGCGGCAGCCGCATTGCCATGTACCTGACGTGGGAGCTGCAGCGCACCAATACCCGGGTGCGCATCGTGGAGAAAGAGCGCCAGGACTGCATGATCCTGGCCGATGAGCTGCCCGGTGCCATGATCATTCACGGTGACGGTACCGACAGCGAGCTGATCGCCAGCGAGGGCGTTTTCAACGTGGACGCATTCGTATCTCTGACCGGTCGTGACGAGGAGAATCTGCTGATGGCGCTGACGGCCCAGCGCTCCGGTGTTCCGAAGGTGCTGGCCAAGATGAACCGGCCCGGTTACATGGAACTGGTGCGCGACACCGGCATTGAGAGCATTATCAGCCCCAAGGACATTGTGGCCAATCAGATCACCAGCTATGTCCGCGCGCTTGCCAATTCCGAGGGCAGCGCCGTGGAGAGCCTGTACCGGCTGCTGGACGGTACGGTGGAAGCGCTGGAATTTACGGTCAATGCCAACAGCCGTGCGCTGCTGGGTGTGCCGCTGAAGGATCTGCGGCTGAAGAAGGGTGTTCTGCTGGCGGCCATCAGCCGCGGCGGCAAGACCATCATCCCCGGTGGTATGACCACCATTGAAGAAGGTGACAGCGTGGTGGTGGTGACCCGTACCACCGGCCTGCAGGATCTGCAGGATGTGCTGGACAATTAAATGGAACTAAGAGAAGCAGAAAGGAATCGATTATGGAACAGAAACTGCGTGAATATGCTGCCCTGCTGGCTCAGGTGGGCCTGAATATCCAACCCGGTCAGACGCTGATCATCTCTTCCCCGGTGGAGTGCGCCCACTTTGCCCGGTTGTGCGCCAGCGCTGCCTACGATGTGGGCTGCCGCGAAGTGGTGATGAACTGGCGTGACGATGTGCTGGGCCGCGAGAAATTCCTGCGTGCCGACAGCGCTGTATTTGATGAGGTGCCTGAATGGCGCAAGCATTTCTACAATGACTACGCCAAAGAGGGCGCAGCTTACCTGTCCATCGCGGCGGAAGACCCGGAGAATCTGCTGGGCGTGGAGCCCGATCGTCTGGTACGCTCTCAGCGTGCCAGCGGTAAGGCGCTGGAGGAGTTTTACCGCCTGCAGATGAGCAGCGGCTTCCCCTGGTGCATTGCCTCGATTCCCATTCCCAGCTGGGCCAAGCGTGTGTTCCCCGATCTGCCGGAGGACGAGGCGATGGACAAGTTGTGGGAGGCAATTTTCCACACCATGCGCATCAACGGCGACGGAAAGAGTGCCCAGCGCTGGAAAGAGCATCTGGCCATGCTGGCTGAGCGCAAGGCGAAGCTCAACGAACTGCGCTTCAAGACGCTGCATTACACCAACGCACTGGGTACCGACCTGGTGGTGGAGCTGCCGGAAGGTCATATCTGGGAGGCCGGTGACGATGTAACCAGAGCCGGTCAGGCTTTTGTGGCCAATATGCCCACTGAGGAGATCTTCACTGCGCCGCTGCGCGAGGGCATCAACGGTGTGGTCTACGCCTCTATGCCGCTGGTACATGACGGTAATATCATCGATGGGTTCCACTTTGTCATCCGCGACGGTAAAATCGTGGAGGCTGTGGCACAGAAGGGTGAAGAAGTGCTGCGCTCGGCCATCAGCGTGGATGAGGGCGCCTGCTACTTCGGTGAGGTGGCGCTTGTCCCCTATGAGAGCCCCATTTCCAACCTGAAGCTGCTGTTTTACAACACCCTGTTCGATGAAAATGCTGCCTGCCATCTGGCATTCGGCGAGGCGTATCCCTGCATTGAGGGCGGCCGCGACATGACCAAGGAGCAGCTGAAGGAAAAGGGCTTGAACGACTCCATTACCCATGTGGACTTTATGATGGGTACGGCGGACATGTCCATCGTAGGCACGACTGCCGACGGACGGGAGATTCCCGTGTTTGTCAACGGTAATTTCGCCCTGTAAGCGGGACGGCTGTAAAAGACGGAACAACGTGAATCAAAAGGAGATGGCGAAACGGCCATCTCCTTTTTTGGCGGTCTATCTATTCGGCACAAAGGGGCCGGCCTGCGGATCGTAAGAAAGACAGAATGTGGGAAAGCCTTCCACCGCCGGGGCAATGGACGCCCGGGGAAAGAAAAAGCAAAGCCCTTCCTCTGTGAGATAAAAATTGTGTGGATGAAAGGCACGGCGGATCTGCCGGAACCAGTTGTCGTGATAGCGGGCGACACCCTGTGCTTCCCAGTCCCGAATCTGGTCGCAGGCCAGCTCCAGCAGCCGCTTGCGCCACGGCGTGTGGGGGGGGAAGCAAGCCGGAAGTGACAGCGGCAGGCCGCAGCGCAGATCCCATGTGTCGCCCTGCCGTGTGGCATATTGCTGCGGCGAGCCGATGAGCAGCGTGTCGGAGCGCAGGCTGACCAGATGTTCCCGCTGCAGCGTCATGATGGAGCACAGGCGTGCCTGCCACTGGGGAAGGGTCAGGGAATCTTCCCGTGCCCGGCGGTAGGCTTCTTCTACCCGGGGAAGGAATTCGCGGCGGCAGGTGCGTTGAAAATGTTCGGCGCAGGAACGGTAATAGCGGTTGAAGTGAGTGCCTCTTTTTCCCTCCCAGCGGGGCAGGGTGATCTGGGCAGTCAGCAGCGGCAGCTCATCGACACAGAATGTCAGCTCCGGTTCCAGTGGCTGCAGAAGGATAGACTCGGACATGGATAACACTCCTTTTTTTAGGCAGTATATGTATGGGGCCAAGAGATTTTGTCATTTTTTATTCTGACTATTTACTTTCACGAAATAAAGTGATAAAATACGAAACAGACTTTCGATTAATATCCACTAAAGTGGTGAAAAACCATAAAAGCGGAGGTATGACCATGGCAAGAACGGCGAAATCCATTATTGCGACAAAGGAAAAGAATGAACGCCTGTATGAGGCGATCCTGACGCTGAAGACAAAAGAGGAGTGCTACAACTTCTTCCAGGATCTGTGCACCATCTCGGAGCTGCGCTCGATGGAGCAGCGTTACGAAGTGGCGGCGCTGCTGGATTCGGGTATGATTTACAGCGAGATTCTCAGCCAGACCGGCGCGTCCAGCGCTACGATCAGCCGCGTGAACCGGGCGCTGCTCAATGGCGCCGGCGGCTACGAGATGGTACTGGAGCGGATGAAGGAGCAGGAGAAGGAATGAATTGTTACGATGCGTTGGCGGCCAACTACGATGCGCTGACCGGCGATGTGGGCTATGAAAAGCGGGCAGATTATCTGGAAAAGCTTTTCCAAAAGAGCCGTATTCCGGTGAAAACGGTACTGGATCTGGCCTGCGGTACCGGCACCATGACGTGGATTCTCACCGGGCGCGGCTACGAATTGATTGGCGTGGACGGCTCGGAGGAAATGCTGGCGGCGGCTATGGAGAAAAGCGGATGCGTGGAGGGTGTGGCACCCATTTTCCTGCACCAGTCCATGCCGAAGCTGGATCTTTACGGCACGGTGGATGCGGCCATCTGCTGTCTGGACAGCCTGAACTATCTCACCGATCCAAAAGATGTGCGCCGCACCTTTGAGCGGCTGCGCCTTTTCATCGCGCCCGGCGGCGTGCTGATCTTTGATATCAACACGGTGGAGAAGTTGGCGGCGCTGGACGGACAGGTATTTCTGGACGAGACGGAGGACACCTACTGCGTGTGGCGGCCGGAATTCCGGCGCGGCATTTGCACCTATTACATGGATATTTTTCAGATGCAGCCGGACGGCAGTTGGGAACGGAATTTTGAGATGCATAAGGAGCGGGCTTACACCGTGGAGGAACTGACAGCATGGCTGGAAGAGGCCGGATTCGGCGAGATCCGCACCTACGGTGATATGAAGATGCGCCGCCCGGCAGAAGGTGAGCAGCGGATCTATTTCAGCTGCATCCGGAAGTAAGGAGGAAAGCGATGCCTTATCAGGGATTTTGGGGATTGTGCGCGTTGGCGCTGATCCTGTTGGGACACGGGGTTTACTGCTGGGTCACCGTGACAAAAGGAAAAAAACTGCAGCCCCTGCCCAAGCTGCCCAAGGCAATTTTGGGAGTACTGATCCTGCTGTGTCTGGCGGGACTTGTGGGCGGTGTTGTGATGATGTTCTGCCGTGTGGAAGAAGCGGCAATTCATGTGATGGGTCTGGTGGTGCTGTTGTCGGCACTGGGTCTCAATGACCGGCTGCGCCATTACCTGCCGGAGATGATCAAGAAAGAAGAGGAAACAAAAGATGAGTGATCGTATTGTAAGAGCAATTTCCAGCGACGGTTTTGTGAAGGCTGCCGCTGTATGCAGCCGTGAGATGACGGAGCGCGCCCGTCAGATCCACAAGACGCTGCCTGTGGGTACTGCGGCGCTGGGCCGTACGCTGGCGGCCGCTTCCATGATGGGTAACGCTCTGAAGGGCGAGGGTGCCAGTCTGACACTGCAGATCAAGGGCGGCGGACCGCTGGGCACCGTGCTGGCAGTGTCCGATCCTGAGGGCAATGTGCGCGGCTATGTGACCAACCCCGGCGTGGATCTGCCTTTGCGCGCTGACGGCAAGCTGAATGTGGGCGCCGCAGTAGGCAACGAGGGTACGCTGACTGTCATCAAGGACCTGCAGATGAAAGAACCCTATGTGGGCACCATCGACCTGCTGGGCGGCGAGATCGCCGAGGATGTGGCGGCTTATTTCGTAGAGTCTGAGCAGATCCCCTCGGCCTGCGGTCTGGGTGTGCTGGTGGATCGTGATCAGAGTGTCCGCGCCGCCGGCGGCTATCTTATTCAGCTGCTGCCCGGTGCCGACGAGGATACCATCGTCAAGGTGGAGGGCGGTATCATGGCTGCCGGCAGCGTGTCTGCTATTCTGGACAAGGATCCCGATCCGGAGAACCTGCTGCGCACCGTCATGTCCGACTTTGACCTTCGCATTCTCGAGAGCAGCGAAGTGGCGTACAAGTGCTATTGCAGCCGTGAGCGTGTGGAGCGCGCGCTGATCTCGCTGGGTACGGAGGAGTTGGAAGGTATTCTGCGTGAGCAGGGCTCGTGCCAGCTGACGTGCCAGTTCTGCGACGCGGTGTATGACTTCTCTGGCGAGGACCTGCAGATGCTGTTGGACGGCCTGAAAAAATAATTTCAAAATTCTCAAAAAAATCAAAATTAAGTGTTGACAAAAAAGCTTCCGTTTGGTATAGTAATCCTTGCCGTTCGCGAGAGCGGCAAGGACGGGAGCATAGCTCAGCTGGTTAGAGCACCTGCCTTACAAGCAGGGGGTCACTGGTTCGAGTCCAGTTGTTCCCACCA
>JAZRRQ010000044.1:0-4182 GCA_045650885.1 Vescimonas sp.
GGCCACCTGACCCACACAGCCGAGGGCTTCACCCTCACCGGCTGCGACGGAAAGCTGAACTACACCCAAGGCCCTCTGGCCTGCTACAGTCTGTATGCAGACTACTACTGGTATGAGATCGGCGATGTGATCTGCATCGGCAACAACGATGCGCTGTACTACTGCTTCCCCAAGGGCACCGATGTGGTGACCAAGGCGCGCATCGCCACGGAAGAGCTTTACAAGCTGAAAAAAGTCCGCCCGGCACGCAAAAAGGCCGAAGCGGCAGCAGAATAAAACAAAAAAAGAGAGACCGAAAAACGGTCTCTCTTTTTTATTCCTCTTCCACTTCCATGCGGCAGGAGAACATACACTCACCCTCGGCGCTGATGCCTCTGGCCAGCACCGTCTGCTCCTCGCGCTTGAGGTACAGCTGCACCGGCAGACCCTCCACCAGCTCCCGGTGGTAGTCGATCTGCAGCTCACGCACCTTGACGCCGGACGCAGGCGACAGGGCGTCCATCACATAGTCGGCGTAGCAGGTGTTGTTGATGTGTCCGTTGATGTCCAGCTGGGTGAAGGTTGGCACCACCCGGCGTCCCTCACCGGCAGCTTCAAACTGCGGCACTTTGGCAAGTCGGCCTTCAAAGAAGGTATCGGTGCAGTAGTCCCTGCCCTCGGGATAAACGTTGGTGGCAGGCAGCACGCGGCGCTTTTCGCTGTGGACAATGACCCACTCGCTGGTACCGTACACCAGCGGCGTGCCGTCGGCAGCTTCGATGCAGTATTCGCGGCGGAAATTGATGCGCGCAGGCGGCAGCGGCCAGGTGCGCACGCGCACCGTTTCATACCGCCGCAGCTGACCCACCACACGGTAGCGCACCTTCGTCAGCACCCAGATGGTCTGGCGTGCCATCAGCTCGGAAAAGCCGATGCCCAGCTCGTTGGCGTGGATGCCGGCCACGTCCTGAAAAAGAGACAGCACCGAGGCAGGACGGATGCGGTCATACCGGTCAAAATCCGCCGCACGCAGCTCGTAGCACTTTTCGTATACCATCATGAGATAACCCTCACTTTTTCTTCTTGTGTTGATTTGGAAACCATCATACCACACAATCCCGCCTTTTTCCACACCCAAAACGGGAAATCTTCCCCCGCTTGCCACCGGGGAAAACTTTTTTGCAAAAAGTGATACGGAATTGGCACATTCGCATGCAAAAAAGGGACGCTGTCGGGGTATGGGTAGGAGGTGTTTACGATGGCAAAACGCAAAGGCTTCATGATGTATATTGAGTGGGTGGATATCATCGAAGAACTGACCGGCGAAGATGCCCGGCGTCTGCTGCTGGACATGCGCCGCTATGTGGACACGGGACATCGACCCAACTACGAGGATAACCAGATGCTGCGCATGGCGTGGAAGATGATCGGCGCGCGTCTGGATGCCGATGGGGAGCGATACGCCCGCACCGTGGCAAAAAGTCAGGAGGCAGCCAACAAGCGCTGGGATCAGCAGCGTCAGCACAGCACCGCCAAACCGGCAGCAGACAACGTGCCGCCGAAGATGGCACGTTATCTATAACGCAGCACATAGCAAAGGGGGATGCGGTGGTATGCCACCGCATCCCCTTTTATGCTTCCCATACCAACTGAACAGAACAGAACAAAACATATCTTATCTAAAGAAAAATCAATAAAAGAAAATGTATTTTATTTATCTTACATGGAAACCAAATAAAAAACATTCTATCTAAACCAAATAAAAGGAACGTAAACGTAACCTGCGCCTGCGCCAAACATGGCGCAAAGGGCGCGGCATCAGAGATCTTTTTTTCTTTTTCTTTTTTATCCGGCCCACAGGCGGCGGTTTTGCCCGCTCTTGCTTTTTGCGGTCTGTGTGGTAAAATGAGGGCAAACGACACACCGCCACCGCGGCGGAAGAGAGGAAGCGCAGGAGATGCACATCACCCACGATCTGCACATGCACACCCACCTGTCCTTCTGCGGCAAGGACGAGGCCACTGTGGAAAACTATGTGGCGCAGGCCGCCGCGCTGGGTTTGACGAAGCTGGGTTTCACCGACCATATGTGGGACAGCGCCGTACCCGGTATGCCCTGGTGGTATCGCCAGACCGACGTGCAGGATGTCAGCCACGTTTTGCAGCTGAAGCCTGTGCTGGAGCAGTATCGCGGACGGGGCGTGGAGCTTCTCATGGGCTGCGAGGTGGAATATGACTATCCCGGCCGCGGCCCGGCACTCACGGAGGCGGCGGCGGAGCAATTCGACTTCATCATCGCCTCGTCCAGCCATACCGGCAACACCATGCCCAAGGACTTTTACAATCCACCCCGCCGCCACGCCGAGTTTATGCTGCAGGCCTATGAGGACATGCTCGATGCCCCCGTCAGCCGCTATCTTACCGCCATGGCCCATCCCTTCCACGCCGTGCTGTGTCCCTACGGCCACGAGCTGCCCATTGAGGCCATTACCGATGACGAGTACCGCCGCATCTTCGACAAGACGGCGCAAAAGGGCATCGCCGTGGAGATCAACATCAAGTGCCTGGTGGGCTACCACGCCGAACGCACCGACGAGATCCTCCTGCAGCCCCATATGCGGATGTTCCGCATCGCCAAGGACTGCGGCTGCCGCTTTATCTTCGGCACCGACTGCCATTGGATGGATGCCCAGCGAGTGATCCTCCATGCGTCCACCGTGGCCGATGCTCTGGGTTTGACAGAAGAGGATCTGCACCCCATCGCGCGGTAAAAAATTCAAAAATAAGTCATGCATTTTTCTCCGCTTTGGGGTAAAATGGAAGATAACACCACAACAGGAGGAATTTCCCCTTGAAAAAGCTTTATCAGGCGGTGGATCGCTTCTGCGCCCGCAATCCCCGTTTCGGCATTCCCAATTTGATGCGCGTAATCGTCATCGGCACGGTGATCGTCTATATTCTGGAGATGTTCGCCGGATATGAGGCCATCAGCTTTCTGGCCTTCAATTTAGAGGGCATCAAGCGCTTCGAGCTGTGGCGCCTTGTGACCTTCATCTTTATGCCCAACGACTCCAGCCCCCTGTGGCTGGCCATCAGCCTCTATCTCTACCACTGGATCGGCTCCACACTGGAGCAGCGCTGGGGCACGGCTCGCTTTAACCTCTACTACATCGGCGGCGTGGTGCTGACCATCATCGGCGCCGTGCTGGCAAGCCTCCTCTCGGGCAACCCCTTTCTCACGGTGGCCGGTACCGGCTATGTGAACCTGTCTTTGTTCCTTGCCTTCGCCGTTTTGTATCCCAACCTGCAGCTGATGGTGTTCTTCATCATCCCCGTGAAGATGAAGTGGCTGGGCTGGATCGACGGTGCGCTTTTTGCCGCCGGCATCGTGATGAACCTGATGGCCGGCAACATCATCGGCGTGGTGCTGCCCATCGTGGCGCTTTTGAACTTCGCCGTGTTCATCTGGCCGGAGGTGAAGTATCAGGCCGAGCGCGCCCAGTACCGCCACAGCCGTCAGACGGTGCAGTTCAAAAAGGCCGTCCGCCAGCAGCAACAGGCCAAGGGCTATCACCACAAGTGCTGCGTGTGCGGCAAGACGGACACAGACTTCCCCGACATGACCTTCCGCTACTGCAGCAAGTGCGCCGGTTACCACTGCTTCTGTCAGGATCACATCTTCTCCCACGTGCATTTTGAGGAAGAGTGAACCGTTAACAATGAACAATCAGGGGGTGGGCAATGCCTGCCCCCCCCCCTCTTTTTTCCACATTTTCCTCCTATTTACGTCATTTTCTTCTTGACAAAGAAAATTTTCGTGATAAAATATACTGCGGTAAATCCCGAAAAACTTTATACCTTATCAAGAGTGGTTGAGGGAACGGCCCGATGAAACCACGGCAACCTGCCTTGCGCAAGGTGCCAAATCCGACGAGTTTGCTGACTTTGACAGATGAGGAGCGCTATCCATGCACGATCCGTCGAATGATGGAGCGTGCTTTTTTCTTTCGAGAATCATGCTCCGACTTTGGTTCCGGGAAATACCGAAATATACTGTAAAAGGAGCATTTTTACTATGGCAAGAAGACTGTTTACTTCCGAATCCGTTACCGAGGGTCATCCCGATAAGATCTGCGACCAGATCTCCGACGCCGTTCTGGACGCTATCTACGCCCAGGATCCCATGGGCCGCGTGGCCTGCGAG
>JAZRRQ010000045.1:0-1730 GCA_045650885.1 Vescimonas sp.
CCCCATCTCACCAGTGCCGATCGTTGCACCGCCCACAACCCTATCCATCGAGTGGGCGAGAGCATCATCTGTCTGCCCCATAGCGTGGTAATCGAAATCACCAACACCACCAACACCGACGATCTGGACGTCGTGGTATAAGGAGGCGAGCCCTGTGCACAATAGAATAAAGGACACCGCCTTTTATGGTATGTGCGTGTCGCTGGCACTGGGCTTAGCTTACCTTGAGGTGCTATTGGCGCCTTTGTTTCAGGCCACACAAGGCATCAAGATGGGATTGCCCAATATCGTCCTCATCTTTCTGCTGTACCGCCGCGGCGTGATACCGGCGGCAACGGTGTCGCTGTTGCGCATCCTGCTGATTAGCCTGCTATTCCCCAATTTTGCGGCGTTTCTCTACAGCATCGCCGGTGGCATCCTGAGTATGGGTGTGATGGCACTGCTGAAAAAGCTGAACGTCCTGTCTGTGGCGGGTGTCAGCGTAGCCGGCGGTGTTGCCCACAATCTGGGACAGATTCTGATGGCTATGTGGCTGATGAAAACCGCCGCACTGGGCTATTATTTCATTGTGCTGGCGGTAACCGGCACCATCGCCGGACTGTTCGTCGGTCTGTGCGGTGCTCTGCTCATCCGCCGCATCCCCAACCGCTGGTAAAACGCACAATTGACAATACATACCTTTTATGGTATAATGCATTCTGTCTCTAAAAAATGGGACATTCCCATTTAGCAATCACATTTTTGAGGAGGAAAACAAACATGAAAAAGATTATTGCACTTGCTCTGTCTGTTCTGATGCTGGTTTCCCTGCTGACCGCTTGCGGCGCTGAGAAGCCCGCCGACACCGCCGCCACCGTGAAGTTCGGTGCCGGTGTACAGTCCGCCATTACTCCCGCTGATGCCACCGACGAGAAGAACGCTTCCGGTACTCTGGATGCTTCTCTGGCCGCTGTGCTGGTGGATGCTGACGGCAAGATCGTTGCCTGCCAGCTGGATGCCGTGAACATGAAGACCGAGTTCTTGGCCGACGGTAAGGTTAAGCCCGTGGCCGACAAGGATCTGAAGTCCAAGGTCGAGCAGGGTGCCGAGTACAACATGGTCAACTACGGTAAGGGTCAGGCCATCGATGGTGGCGACGTGACCAAAGAGTGGTACCAGCAGGCCGATATCCTGGAGACCCTGGTCATCGGCAAGACCATCGCCGAGGTCAAGGCTCTGGTGGTCAACGGCTACCGTGGCAATGACGCTGTCATCGCCGCCGGCTGCACCATCGGCATCAACGATCTGGTTCTGGCTGTGGAGAAGGCTGTTGCCAACGCCACTGTCGAGGTTGCCGCTGATGCCAAGCTGAGCATCGGTGTCGCCGGTCAGCAGGCTGTTACCGAGGCTTCCGCCGAGAAGAACGCCAGCAACAAGCTGACCGCCAACATCTTCATCGCCGCTGTGGACGCCGCCGGTAAGGTGCTGGCTTGTTCCACCGACTGCGTGGAGAACGCCTTCACCCTGAAGGACAACAAGGTCGCGATCGATAATACGGACGGTCTGTCCAAGCGCAACAAGGGCGATAACTACAACATGGTCGCTTACGGTAAGGGCATGGCCATCGACGGCGGCGATGTGAAGAACGAGTGGTACGTCCAGGTTAATGCTTTCGACGCCGCTTGCGTGGGTAAGACCGCTTCCGAGATCGCCGGTCTGATGCTCACCGAGGGTCAGCACGCCGGTCGCGG
>JAZRRQ010000046.1:0-1897 GCA_045650885.1 Vescimonas sp.
GAGATCGCCGTTATGTACCTGGGTCAGATGGTGGAGAAGGCTCCCGCGGAGGAGCTGTTTGCCAACCCCATCCACCCCTATACCAAGGCGCTGCTGTCGGCCATCCCGGTCCCCGATCTGGACCACAAGACCGAGCGTATCCTGCTCAAGGGCGAGATTTCCTCTCCCATCAACCCCAAGGACGAGTGCCGCTTCAAGAAGCGCTGCTTCGCCGCCTGCGAAAAGTGCGAGTGCGGCGCACCTCAGTTGGTGGAAGTTTCCCCCAACCATTTCGTTGCCTGCCATTTGGCTTGCGACAAGTAAAAAGTTCATATTGAAATGAATCACCGGAAGACGGCTGTCGGCGGGGGTCGCTCTGCGTTTCCTGCCGATAGCCGATTCCGGTGAAAATTTTAAATCTGACTGTTCTGCTGCGAGATGGAGAAAACCATTCGCAGCCTATCATATATCATGTATTTGATTGCTCAAAGTTGAGAGAGGGAGAATGATACCCATGAAACTGGAATTTGGTTATGGACGAGGCGTACAGACCGTAGAAGTACCGGACAGCAATTTGGTTGCTGTGCTGGAGTCCAACCCCATTTCACACGAGCGTCGCGGAGAGGATGCGGTGCGCTGGGCACTGGCTCATCCCATCGGCGCAGGTTTGCTGCGCGATGCAGTGCAGCCGGGTCAGAAAATCGCCATCGTCACCAGTGATATTTCCCGCCCGCTGCCCAGCTATGATGTACTCCCTGCCGTGCTGGACGAACTGTATGCCGGCGGTGCCGCGGCGGAGGATATCACCGTGGTGCTGGCACTGGGCTCCCACAGAAAACATACGGAAGAAGAAATGCAGCATCTGGTGGGCGAGCGGTGCTGGCGCGAAGTCAAATGTGTGGACAGTGATATAAGCGACTGCGTCCACATGGGTACTACCACAGCCGGTACACCGGTGGATATCACCCGCGTGGTGGCTGAAGCGGACGTGCGCATTTGTCTGGGCAATATTGAGTTTCACTACTTCGCCGGCTATTCCGGTGGCGCAAAAGCCATCATGCCCGGTGTCTCCACTCCGGCAGCTATCCAGCAAAACCATCGCATGATGGTCTCGCCTGACGCCTGTGCCGGCAAGCTGGAGGGCAACCCTGTACGGGCGGATATCGAAGAGGCTGGCGAGATCTGCGGCATCGACTATATTGTTAACGCTGTGCTGGATGAGCATAAGAAGATCGTGTTCGCGGTAGCCGGCGATGTGACAGAAGCGCACCGTGTGGGCTGTGCCTATCTGGACGAGATGTATCGCAAAAAATTGCCGCAGCAGGCGGACATCGTGCTGGTGTCTCAGGGTGGTGCGCCCAAGGACGCCAACCTCTATCAGGTGCAAAAAGCGTTGGACAACGCCAAACACGCCGTGCGCGACGGCGGAACCATCATCCTGATCGGCGCTTGTCCGGAAGGTTTGGGCAGCAAAACCTTCGAACGATGGCTGACAACAGCCCCTACGGCTCACAGCATGGTGGAGGAGATCGGCCGAAACTTTGAATTGGGCGGCCATAAGGCGGCGGCCATCGGCATGGTGCTGGATCGGGCGAGAATCGACCTGATCAGCGAAATGGACGATGATTTTGTTCGCAGTATTTTCCTCAATCCCCAGCCGTCTGCCCAAGCCGCCTTTGACGCAGCTATGGAGAAATACGGACCCAACGCCAGTGTGATCGCCATGCCCTATGGCGGCGCCACACTGCCTTACATTGAATAAACCGGAGGTACGAGTAATGGATTACGCAAAAGAATCTTTGAGACTGCACGGTGAGTGGAAGGGCAAGATCGAAGTGGTCTGCACCGTGCCCTGCAAGACGAAGGAAGACCTGTCTCTGGCCTACACGCCCGGTGTGGCCCAGCCTTGTCTGGAGAT
>JAZRRQ010000047.1:0-8454 GCA_045650885.1 Vescimonas sp.
AATCGAAGACTTGTTATTGTCCATCAAAAATAAGACACTCCTTGTGGTATCACACCAGTTCACCGCAGAAAAGCTATCTGCTTTTGATTCGGTAATAAACTTCAATATGGCTAACAGTTAACCAAATTCCAATTTATCGAACAGTTGATGTCTGTGGATTTACCTCCCTTCGTCATTTCGACGGAGGAAGGTTGTTTGTTTCCAAAATCAGTCCAAAAGGTAATGGGAAGGCGTCTTCCTCAGGCGAATTGACAGGCCAAGCCTTTCCCGATATAATAAGCGCAATTATCTTTTTCCGCAGAAAGGTGTTATCTCATGAAACTGGTGATCGAACATCTGGAAAAGCGTTTTTCCGAAAAAGAAGTTCTGAAAGGCGCAACATTTACCTTTGAACAAGGCCGAATTTATGGTCTTCTTGGACGAAACGGAGCCGGCAAAACCACTCTTTTCAACTGTCTGAACGAGGATATCTCCACCGATGGCGGTAATTTCTGTCTGGAGAGCGATGACGGCACGCGCCATCCGATCGCCGCCGAGGACATCGGCTATGTGCTTTCCACACCGGTGGTCCCGGAATTTTTGACAGCCCGGGAGTTTTTGAAATTCTTTCTGGAAATCAACCGCCACCGCATCCCCTCTCCCAAGGAGCCGGATGTGTATCTGGACTACATGCAAATCGCCCCGGAAGATCGGGCGAAACTGCTCAAGGACTTCTCCCACGGTATGAAAAACAAAATGCAGATGCTGGTGAACTTCATCGCCAACCCTGCCGTTTTACTGCTGGATGAGCCGCTGACCTCCTTTGACGTAGTGGTGGCCGACGAGATGAAAGGTCTGCTGCGGCGCATCAAGGGCGAGCACATCACCATCCTCTCCACGCACATCATGGAGCTGGCGCTGGATCTGTGCGATGAGATCGTTATCCTCAGCGACGGCGTACTGCGGCAGGTCAGCCGTGAAGAGCTGGATGACGAGGACTTCAAAAACCGCATCATCGCCGCGCTGAAGGGAGAAGACGATGTTTGACACCTTCCTCATCTCCTTTCGTCTGCGCATCGCCTACAAAATCAACAGCTTTCTCCACGGCCTCAAGTCCCTGCCGCTGATCCGGCGGCTGCTGCCCACAGCCCTGTACGACCATCAGGGTTTGAAGGGCTTTGCTACCATCGCAGCCCTGTTGAAAGAATTTTTCGGCATGTTCCTGGGACGGCTCATCTACTTCGCCCTGATGTTCCTCGCGCCCCTGGGACTGCTGGAATTCCACGATCCGGCCGCAGGTTTCCTGCATCTGCTGGTGTGTCTCACGCTCATCGGTATGGTGATCAACAATCCCCTTTTTGAACCCACGCAGGACAAATACTACGCTATGTTCCTGCTGCAGATGGATGCCCGGCGCTATGTGGTGACAGACTACGGCTACTATCTTTTGAAGTTGGTGTTGGGTTTTGCCATCGCGGCGCTGCTGCTGGGCTGGCTGGTGCTGGACATTCCGGTATGGCTGTGCCTGCTGATGCCTCTGTTCGTAGCAGCAGGCAAGCTGACCGCCTCGGGACTGACTCTGCTGCGCTGGAAGCGTAAAGGCACACTGGTGACAAACGAAAAAGTCAATGTGGTAAAACTGGCCGTGCCGGGAATGCTGCTGGCCGCGGCTTACGCACCGTTGGCGCTGGGATGGGCCATTCCCCGCTCCGTTTTCTTTTGTCTGCTAAGCATGTTCATAGCCGCAGGTACTGTAGCCACGGTGTATATTGTGCGCTTTGGTAGCTACCGCAAGGTCTACAAGGAGCAATTTGCCGCAAATTCCCTGCTGCTGGGCACAGGAAATGCCGCCACCATCACACAGGCGAGCTATCAGAACAAGCTGGAGCTGGAAGTGGGCGAAAGCCACAAGACCGGCTGTGCCTATTTCCACGAGTTGTTTGTCCGGCGGCATCGGAAGCTCCTGACCCGATCGGCCAAGCGGATCACCGCAGTGGCGGCGACGATTATGGTGGTACTGTGCGGCGCAGTATGCCTGATTCCTTCCGCAGCGGAAAGTATCAACGGTATGTTGTGCCAATCCCTGCCCACGTTTCTCATCGTGATGTACTGGATCAACCGCGGACGCGGATTGACGGAAGCCATGTTCTTCAACTGTGACCACAGTATGCTGACCTACCGCTTCTATCGCCAACCGAAAGTACTTCTGGCACTCTTTACCGCCCGACTGAAAACATTGGTGCTCATCAATCTGCTGCCCGCCGCCGTGATCGCCGCCGGACTTCCCCTGCTCCTTCTCCTCTCCGGCGGCACGGATGCGGTGCTGCACTACGCGGTGCTGCCGTTGTCGATTTTGGCCATGTCTGTGTTCTTCTCCGTCCACACGCTGGTGATGTACTATCTGCTGCAGCCCTACAATGTAGGTCTGGAGAGCCGCAGCCATGCCTACTCCATCGTCAACACAGTCACCTATGTGGTATGCTACTTCACCATGAATCTGGAGCTCCCCACGCTCATCTTCGGTGCCTGCGTGATCAGCTTTTGTCTGCTTTACGTGCTTATCGCGCTGGTACTGGCCTACAAACTGGCACCGAAAACCTTCAAACTTCGTACATAAAGAGAAAAAAAGCGATACCCGTTTTCGGGTATCGCTTTTGCTTGTGAAAAATCAGCCGCGGAATTTCACCTTGGCAAGGCAGACACGAATCCACTCATGGTCATAGAAGCTCAGCACATCACTGGGCAGACCGCCGAAAGATTCGCACTTAGCCAGCACATCCTCACTGGGATAGATGACGGGGTCTTCAGCCATTTCGGCGTCCATCTTCTCGTGGGCAGTAGCCAGAGGCGTGGAATAACCTACCTCATCACAGTTGCGCAGGGCAATATCATCCCGGCACATGAAGTTGATGAAAGCCATGGCATTGTCGTAATTCTCACAGCATACCGGAACACACATGGAGTCCACAAACATGTTGGCGCCTTCTTCCGGCATACAGAATGCCAGATCCGGGTTCTCCTCGGCCATGATGATATAGTCGCCGGCGTAGTAGGTGCCGATGGCGGCTTCGTTGTTGATCATCTTGTCGAAGATCTGGTCCATGACATAGGCCTGGACAATACCCTTCTCCTTCTGCTCCATGAGGAGCTCCGCCGCTTCCTGAATCTGCGCCTTATCGGTGGTGTTGAAAGAATAGCCCAGCGCCTTCAGCGCAATGCCGATGCAGTCACGTGGATTATCAAAAATCAGCACCTGACTGCGCATATCGGTAGTGAAGAGGTCCATCCAGCTGGTAGGCGCCTTATCTACCATTTTGGTATTGTAGATAATGCCGGTCGTGCCCCACATATAAGGCACGCTGTACTTTTGCTGGGGGTCGAACTCACGGTTGAGATACTTGCTGTTCATGTTGGCCATGTTGGGGATCTGGTCAAAATCCAGCTCCAGCAGCATATCCTCTTCGATCATACGGGCCACCATATAGTCCGAAGGGATGATGACATCGTACTGACTGCCGCCGCCCTTGATACTGGAGTAGAGCATCTCGTTGCTGGCGAAGGTCTTGTAATTGACCGTGATGCCGGTCTCAGCCTCAAAGTCCTCAAAGATGGATTCGTCAATATACTCGCCCCAGTTATACACATTGACCACGTTTCCTTCTTCCTGGCTACAGCCGGACAGACCCAGACAGGCAACGAGCATGGCTGCACACAGCAGCAGAGATACAACTCGTTTCATCAGTTGCCTCCCTTCCGCAGAGCGCGGGCCCGCTTCTCATTGAGCTGCTCCTGACGCACCTGACGCACGTTGACAATGACCAGCAGCGTCAGCACCACCACAAAGAGGATGGTGGACAATGCGTTGACCTCGGGGCTGATACGCTTACGGGTCATGGCATAGATCTGCATGGCCAGCGTGGACACTTCGCTGCCGGCGGTGAAATAGGAGATGACGAAGTCATCGATGGACATGGTGAAGGCGATGAGCATACCGTTAAGGATACCGGGACGCAGCTCCGGCATCAGCACTTTCCAGAATGCCTGCCAGGGCGTGGCACCCAGATCCATGGCCGCCTCACCCAGATTGGGGTTGAGCTGGCGGAGCTTGGGCATCACAGCCAGCACCACATAGGGAACGTTGAAGGTAATGTGGGCCACCAGCAGCGTGCCAAAGCCCAGAGAGAAGCCCAGCAGATTGCCGGCAAAGACAAACAGCAGCATCAGACTCACGCCGGTAATGATATCGGCGTTGGTCATAGGGATGTTGTTGATGGTCATAAAGAGGTTGCGGGGACGGCGCTTCATGTTGTGGAAGCCGATGGCCGCCGCCGTGCCCAGCACCGTGGCCACCACGGCCGCAATGACAGACACCGTAATGGTGGTGCTGAAAGCCGAGAGGATCTCCTGATCCTGCAGCAGCTCGCGGTACCAATGCAGGGAGAAGCCGGACCAGACGGTGCGGCTCTTGGAATCGTTAAAGGAGAAGATGATCAGCACCACGATGGGCAGGTACAAAAAGACGTACACCAGGATGTTGAAGATCCGGGCAAAAGCGTTGTTCTTCTGCATCATCACATCAACACCGTCCCTTCATCGCCGCCGCCGAAGCGGTTGGTGATCAGCGTGGACACCATCACCAGAGCCAGCATCATCAGCGCGATGGCGCTGCCCAGATGGGGGTTATAGGCGCTGCCCAGGAACTGCATCTCAATCAGGTCACCCAGCAAAAAGCTCATGCCGCCGCCCAGCAGTTTGGAAATGGCGAAGGTGCTGATGGAGGGAATGAACACCATGGTCACGCCCGACAGCACGCCCGGCAGGCTCAGGGGGAAGATGACGCGGCGGAAAGTCTCGCGCTTGTTGGCACCCAGATCCTGAGCCGCCTCGATATACTTCCGGTCCAGCTTGTCGATCACGGAGAAGATGGGCAGGATCATAAAGGGCAGGAAGTTATACACCATGCCCAGCACCACGGCAATATCCGTATTGATCAGGTGCAGCGGTCCAATGCCGAACAAACCCAAAAACTGATTGAGGAAACCGTTATTCTCCAGAATGGACATCCAGGCATAGGTACGCAGCAGGAAGTTCATCCACATAGGCAGCATAATGAGCAGCATCGCCACCTTACGGAAGATGGGGCCTTCCTGCGCCAGGAAGTAGGAGAAGGGATAGGCGATCAGCAGGCAGATAGCGGTGGCAATGAGGGCCAGCACCACACTGTTGCCGAACACCTGCAGGAACACATCGATGTTATCGAAGTTTTCCAGCGTGAACTCACCGTCAAAGTTGGTGAATGCATACACCACGATGAGCACCAGCGGGACGACCACAAACAGGGCCATCCAAAATACGTACGGCACTGCCGCGCTCTTAGTCCTCATCGTCAGCGTCCTCCTCAGCCTCGTCCGCATCGAAATCGGGATCATTGATCTCGTCATACTCTGCAGAATGGGAACTGTAGTCGCCGAACATTCCGGAATAGTCGCTCTTTTTCATAATGTGGATATCGTCGGGGTTGAGGATGATGCCGATCACAGAGCCCACCTCGTGATAGTCGGTGGTCTGGATCAGCCACTTGTAGCCCTTGAAGTCCACAATGGTGTCGTAGTGCACGCCCTTGAAAGTCACGGAGGTCACCGTGCCCTGCAGACGGCCCTTATCGGGAGCCACGATCTCGATATCCTCAGGACGGATGACAACATCCCCCGGTTCCATGGGAGCGAAGCCCTTATCCAGGCACTTGAACTTGCGGTTGAAAATCTCCACCACAAAGTCTGTGTGCATGATGCCGTCGAGGATATTGGACTCGCCAATGAAGTCAGCCACGAAGGCGTTCTTGGGCTCGTTGTAAATATCCTCAGGCGTGCCGATCTGCTGGATGCGGCCCTTGTCCATGACCACCACGGTGTCGGACATGGTCAGCGCTTCTTCCTGATCGTGGGTAACATATATAAAGGTAATGCCCATCTGCTGCTGGATACGCTTCAATTCATTCTGCATATCCTTGCGCAGACGCAGATCCAGTGCGCCCAGAGGCTCGTCAAGGAGCAGCACCTTGGGGCGGTTCACGAGAGCTCTCGCGATGGCCACACGCTGCTGCTGACCGCCGGAGAGCTGGTCCACCTTACGCTTGCCGAAGCCCTTCAGGCTGACCACTTCCAGCATCTCATTGACGCGCTCCTCAATCTCCTTCTCGCCTACCTTGGCGATACGAAGACCGAAGGCAATGTTTTCATACACGTCCAGATGCGGGAACAGCGCATACTTCTGGAACACCGTGTTGATCTGCCGCTTATGAGGCGGAACATCGTTGATCCTCTCACCGTCAAAAGTCACATCACCGGAACTGGGCGTGGTAAAACCGGCAATGATACGCAGCGTGGTGGTCTTACCACAGCCGCTGGGACCGAGCAGTGTGAGGAACTCGGAGTCATTGATATATAGATTGATGTTATCGAGAACCAGCTCGTCGTCATACGCCATGCAAACGTTGCGCAGGCGAATCAACTCTTTGGACATCTATCCTCCCCCATTTCGTAAAAAATGAGCCACTTCTTTTCGAAGCAAAGAGGCCGTGTTCCCGGCCGTTTTTTTCGTTGGAATCTGGCAACTTTACTATATAAAAAAGCCGTCGAATTGTCAATGGATAAACGCAACATTTTTCTTTCGCCCGCTAAATCGAAAAAGCCTGCCGCATCGTGCGGCAGGCTTTATTATTTGTATTATTTTCCGAAATATTTATCACGAAAAGGCACTGTTTCCACCTCAAAACTGCGACCTTTGAGATAGTTGAGAAGTCCGGCATCGGTAGGGAAGTCAAAAGTGAGTTTATAGGAATACAGCGCCTGCCGGGTCTCACCGTAGCGCTTATTCACCTCGCCGCGGCCATACTTACCGTCACCGAGCAGCGGACAGCCCAGATCTGCAAAAGAGGCACGGATCTGGTGGGTGCGACCCGTCAGCAGTTCCACTTCCACCAGCGCCAACTCGCCGCGCTTTTCCACCGTACGGTACTTGGTCAGCGCCGTCTTGCCGCCGGGAATGGGCTTGTGGTAAACGGCCACCTGTTTTTTCTTCTCGTCCTTGAGGAGGAAGCACTCGATCTTCCCTTCCGCCGGCTTGGGCACGCCCAGCGTGATACACAGATAGCGCTTGTCAATCTCCCGGTCGCGGATCTTTTCGTTGATAATGCGCAGCGTCTCGGCATTCTTGGCTGCGATGACGATGCCGCCGGTGTTGCGGTCAATGCGGTTGCAAAGGGCCGGGGTGAAGGCGTTCTCCCATCGGGGATTCCACTCCCGCTTCTGATACAGATAGGCCTGGATATGATTGATGAGAGTATTCACCTTCTCCGTCTCGTCGGCGTGTACCACAAGGCCGGGACGCTTGTTCAAAAGCATCAGGTTCTCGTCTTCGTACACGATCTCCAGCGACGGACGGAAGAGCGTGAGAAACATATTCTCCTCTTTGGGCTGATCAAAAAATTCGTCGTTGATATAAAGCTGCAGCACATCCCCCACCTGCAGGCGGTAGTCACGCTCGGCACGGGCACCGTTGACTTTGATGCGCTTGAGGCGGATATATTTCTGCAGCAGCGCCGAGGGTAAAAGCGGCAAAGACTTGGCAACAAAGCGGTCCAGACGCTGTCCGGCATCATTTTTTCCGATGGTCAGTTCTCTCATAAGGCCCCTCCATTGAATCTTACAAAAACATTCTACTCTTTTTCTGAAAAAAGTCAAAATATTTGTAAGAAAATGTTTGACATTGGAGGGATGATTGATTATAATATCACTCGTGTCATTGCGAGGTGTACTATGCGTTTGAATGTAAACAGAATTCTGCATACCCCCGGCGCCAGTCAGGATTTCCATTTTGAGATGGATTTGTCTGATCTGGATTTTGGCGGTATGTACCCTGTGGTCCATCCGGTTGTTGTGGACGGCCGTGTGATGAATCGTGCAGGTGTACTGCATTGTGAACTTCAGGCAGAGACGACGCTGCGCAGTGTCTGCGCCCGTTGTGCAACGGAATTTGACGATCCCCAGACTGTGGAATACTCCTGCGTTTTAGTGGAGGAGAAACAGGACGAGGAAAACGAAGATATCGTTGTGCTGGACAAGGACGAAGTGGATCTGGCAGATCTGGCCAGAACAGCGTTTATTCTCGATATGGACACGACACCGCTCTGCAGCGAAGACTGTCAAGGCCTTTGCCCCGGTTGCGGCGTCAACCTCAATGAGGAAGCCTGCTGCTGCAAAAAGCAGGTAGACCCCCGGTTGGCTGCATTGGCAAAGCTGTTGCAGAACGACTAACGCATCCATAAAACCTTATTATTAAATTACTGCTCAGGCAGTTAAGACCAAGGAGGTGTCAACATGGCAGTACCTAAGAGAAAAGTATCCAAACAAAGACGCAATAAGAGACGCAGCTCCGTGTGGAAGCTGACTGCTCCCGGTCTGGTGGCTTGCTCCA
>JAZRRQ010000048.1:0-1601 GCA_045650885.1 Vescimonas sp.
GCCAAGCTGAACGTCAACGGCGGCGCCATCTCCATCGGCCACCCCGTCGGCGCTTCCGGCGCCCGTATCATCGTCACCCTGCTGCACGAGATGCAGAAGCGTGAGGATGCCAAGAAGGGTCTGGCTACCCTGTGCATCGGCGGCGGCCAGGGCGTTGCCACCATCTTCGAGAAGTGCTAAACGATTGTTGAAGCAAAACCCAAAACAGCAAAAGGTCCTCCGGAAAATCCGGAGGAGCGTTATTCTTTTCACTTGTCCCCCCGCAGCAGTCGCCCCTTCAAAATCTTTACAGGTTTTTAATTGCTCCGTTGTCCACTTTCCTGTATAATGATAGTTCATAACAAATTCTGATGCGGTCTTGTGTTTTTTTGCAATATCGCGAAACGAGGTGACCTTTTGGCTGTTAAATCGAGACTGAACGAAAAAATCCGCGAAGGTGTGGCGGCGGTTTTGCCCATCGCACTGATCGTGATGGTGCTTTGCTTCACCATCACCCCCATCCCCACCGACTTGATGCTGGCCTTCGTCATCGGCACCGTGATGCTGATCGCAGGCATGGGCCTTTTCACCTACGGCGCTGAGGCTTCCATGACCCCTATCGGAAACCACATCGGCGCTAAGCTGACCAAGTCCCGCAAACTGCTGCTGATTTTGTCCGTCAGCCTCCTGCTGGGCATCATTATCACCATCGCCGAGCCGGATCTGCAGGTGTTGGCAGGCAACGTTCCTCATATTGACTCCACGGTGCTGATCCTGACGGTGTCTGTGGGCGTGGGCTTCTTTTTGATGCTGTGCATGCTGCGCATCCTGCTGGGCATCCAGCTGCGCTGGCTGCTGCTGTTCTTTTACGGCGTGGTGTTCGTGCTGGCAGGCCTTTCCGACCCCAACTTCCTCAGCGTGGCCTTCGACTCCGGCGGTGTCACCACCGGCCCCATGACAGTTCCTTTCATCATGGCACTGGGTATCGGTGTCGCCTCCATCCGAAGCGATAAAAACGCTCAATCCGACAGCTTTGGCCTGGTGGCCCTGTGCAGCGTGGGCCCCATTCTGGCCGTTCTGATCCTGGGCTTCATCTACCGCGGCGAGAGCGGCGAAATCGCTGCCGACCTGGCCGAAACCTATCTCCACACGGTGGAGCTGGGCGGCGCTTATCTCCACGCCATTCCCGAATATATGGCGGAAGTCGCCATCGCACTGGCACCCATCGTGGTCTTTTTCCTGCTGTTCCAGTTGGTCTCCCTGAAGCTGCGCCAGCTGCCGCTGTTGCGTATTCTGGCAGGTATCCTGTTCACCTACGTAGGTCTGGTGCTGTTTCTCACCGGCGTGAATGTGGGTTTCTCGTCTCTGGGTGTAATCCTGGGACGGGAGCTGGCCGTTGGCTGGACCCGCTGGCTGCTGGTACCCATCGCTATGCTGATGGGCTGGTTCATTGTGCAGGCTGAACCTGCCGTCCACGTGCTGACCAAGCAGGTGGAGGAGATCAGCGCCGGCGCCGTGTCGGAAAAAGCCATGCACATCAGCCTTTCGCTGGCCATTTCGCTGGCCATGGGTCTTGCTATGGTGCGCATCATGACGGGTCTCCACATTTTCTGGTTCCTGAT
>JAZRRQ010000049.1:0-15380 GCA_045650885.1 Vescimonas sp.
ATCCTGCATGTTGTTGAAAGCCTCAATGTGGGGATCGACGTACTTGGTGGTACCGGAGCCATAGGGGGACCAGTACATAACCAGAACGCGGCCTGCGGGGGCGCCGTACTCGTTGCCTTCCTGCAGGATGATGCTGGTGTCTTCCTCGACGGGATCCTCAACGGGAGGCTTCTCGCCGCAAGCGACCAGAGACAGGACCATGACCAGGGTCAGGATCAGAGCCAGAATCTTCTTCATAATCTTTTCTCCTTTAAAATTATTTTGTAAAACACCTTTTGGTGAAATACACTGAAAAGTGGGGATTGGGATGACCGATTAGCCCTTAACGGCACCGGCGGTCATGCCCTTGACGATGTACTTGTGGCCGATAACGAACACGAGGACAACGGGGACGATACAGCAGGCGGCGCAGGCCATATCCTGAGCGGTGGAGTTAAACTCGGCGTCCTTCAGCGTGGCAACAGCCAGCTGGATGGTACGCATGTTCTCAGTATTGGTAACCAGCAACGGCCAGAAGTAACGGTTGTAAACGGTGATGAACTCACGGATACTCAGTGCGGCCAGAGAAGGGACAGACAGGGGCAGAGCGATGCGGAAGAAGAATCCCAGATCGCCGCAGCCGTCAATATCGGCCGCTTCACGCAGGTCGCGGGGCAGAGTCAGGTAATACTGGCGCATCAGGAAGATACCCATACCACCGATCAGCATGGGCAGAGCCATACCCAGGTGGGTGTTGGTCAGATTCCACTTCTGGATCTGAATGTAGTTAGCGATGATAACCACGTCACCGGGGATCATCATGGTGGTCAGAACGAAGGTGAACAGGATGTTCTTACCCTTGAAATCGAAGTAGGTCAGTGCGTAAGCAGCCAGAGAGCAGAAGACAACCTGAGAGACGATAACGATGCCGCACTGAATCAGAGTGTTCCACAGGAACTTGTGCATGGGCACGCGGCTGAGAACGCCGATGAAGTTCTCGATAGTGGGGTTGGTGGGGGGGAGCATAGCGGCCCAACCCAGAGAGTTGACGACCTCGGCTTCCGTCTTAACAGCGGAGCAGAAGCAGACCAGCAGGGGGGCGCAGATCAGGCAGCCAATGAGGATCTTAATAGCATAGCCGATCCAATATTTGGTGGCCTTCTTGGACATCTTTTTGTTCTTCAAGAGTAGAACACCACCTTTTCTTCAAGAGCGGTCTGGATGCGGGTCACGATGAAGATGATCACGAACAGAGCCAGAGCCTGCACGTAAGCGGTTTCATAACGGCCGTTCAGGAATGCGTTTTCGTACATGCCGTAGATCAGCGTGGTGGTGGCACCGTTGGGGCCGCCGGAGGTCAGCAGCTTGATCTGGCCGAAAGCGCGGAAGGAAGCGGTGATGTTCAGGAAGATCACGAAGAAAATCTGGGGGGAAGCCAGGGGGATCATGATCTTCAGAGCGCGGCGGAAGGGGCCGGCGCCGTCCAGCGTAGAGCTTTCAATCAGGTCAATGGGAACGTTGCGGAAACCGACCAGCAGGAAGATGAAGGTAGAACCGATGCTCAGCCACACAGTGACGAATGCAACGGACTCCAGAGCCAGAGTGGGCTCACGCAGCCAAGCCAGGTTGGTGCCCAGCATAGCGTTGAGCACGCCGCCTTCTTTACGCATGATGAAGATAAAGATGGTGGCGGCGGGGGCGGAAGCCACGGCCATGGGCATGGAGAACAGGGTCTCATACACGCGGCTGCCCTTCTTCTGCTCAGCAGACAGCAGAGCCAGAATCATGGCAACAATCAGAGTACCGATACAAACCATGGCGGCAAAGTAGAAGGTATTGCTCAAAACCTGATTGAAGGTACGGTTGGTGAACACACGGACGTAGTTCTGGAAGCCCAGCCATTTTACAAAATTACCCTTCTTGTCGGTCAAAGCGAAGGAGTAAATAATGGTGCGCAGGAAGGGCCAGTAAGTAAAGGCCGTAAACAGCGTCAGGGCAGGCAGCAGCAGAAGATAGGGAAGCGGGGTCGGCTTCTTTTTTCTGCCGGACACGGGCTGAAGTTGCTTCTTTTTGTTCATCAGCTTTCATCTCTCCTTTTTTCTCAACTCAGTCGGATCCACATAAAGATGCAGATATTCGCTTTACCGCAACACAAGCAAGAGAACAACAGATCATGTGCAGCAATTCGGATAGTTGACTCTATCACGCAACGAACAGCTTTATCAACGAGCGGAAATCGCTTCCAATCGGGGACTGCCCGATACAAAGCAAAAAGCTTTGTCCTAACGGACCGGAAAATCTGATCAATGACTGTCGCATAGACGTACTGTCAGAAAACAGAGCCGGAGCCATGGACAAAACGTGACTGTTTTTGTGTTTCAATTATAATCGTACCATTGAGAAAACGCAAATGCTTTTTGGGGATTTGAGGGTTTGGTATGCGATTTTGTCTCATTGCACATTTTTCGTTCCTACTTTTAGGCGAAATTGCCATAACAAAAAAGCGCAATAAGGAAAAGCACATGTAAAAAACGGACGTGTTGTGAGGGGAAGTGCGCGTATCTCCGCCCATGAAACGAGGATACGGCGGATAAGGAGCGCCTGAAAGGGCGCAGCAGACTAATAAAAAGTCGATTTATATACATTTTTAACCCATCAGCAGCCGCACGCTCAGCGCGGAGAAGACAAAGCCTGCCAGATCCGCCGCCAGTGCGGCCGGGACGGTGTAACGGGTTTTGCTGATCCCGGCGGCGCCGAAATAAACGGCGATGGTGTAAAAGGTAGTCTCTGTGGAACCCAGCATAACAGCAGCTACCCGGCCGATGTAGGAATCGGGGCCGTATTGCGCCATCAGTTCGCTGCCGGCTGCAAGGGCACCCGATCCGCTGAGGGGACGGATGAGCATCAATGCGGTGGTTTCGGCGGGCAGTCCCAGTATGCCGGTTATCGGGGCGAGGAGAGCAGTCAGTAGATCCAGTGCACCGGATGCACGGAGCATATAAATAGCGCAGAAGAGCGCCACCATAGACGGGAGGATCCGTGCCGCCACGCCAAGTCCGCTTTCTGCCCCGGCAGTCAATGCGGCGTAAATATCCACCTTGCGGCGCAATCCATAGGCGGCGCAGCCCAACAGCAGCAAGGGAACAGCAAAGGAGGAGAGATTCATGGCCGCGCCCTCCAGAAAAACTGCAGTAGTCGCGCCGCCACCAGGCCGGTGATGACCGACAGAACAGAACTGAGCCAGACTGCCGGCAGAATATCCAGCGGTGCCTTGCTGCCGCAGGCGGCACGCACGCTGGCCACCGTGGTGGGCAGCAGCTGGATGGACGCTGTGTTGAGCACCACCAGTCGGCATAGCTCGTTGCTGGCTGTGCCGTCGCATCCGCGTGCCATCCGCCTTGCCGCACGGATGCCAAGGGGCGTAGCGGCGTTGCCCAACCCCAACAGGTTGGCCGAGAAGTTTGCCGACAGCGCCGCCAGCGTTTCTGTGTCCCGGGCGGCATCGGGCAGCAGCCTGTGCAGAAGTGGGCGAAAAAGCCGTGCCAGTCCCGATGCCAGACCGCAGCGCTCCAGCAATTCCATCACGCCCATCCACAGACACATGCCGCCCAGCATGCCCAGACAGAGATCCACGGCTGCGGCAGCACCTTCCAGTGCGGCTGCGCCCACCGCGTCCATCTGACCGGTAAGTGTGCCGCACAGGACCGACAGGGCCACCATACCGGTCCATATCCATGCCATTGCCATCAAAAACACCTCCTGTATGATTTATATGCACAAAGATTATTGCTAATCTGTAAATAAAACGTCGAAATTAACAATAAATAGTTGACAAGTGAAAAATCACCATTCATAATGAATTTATAGGAACCCGAAAATTCCTGTTGCAGAGGTGAAATACTGTGAAATCTACTGGTATTGTGAGAAAGGTGGATGAGCTGGGACGAATCGTCCTGCCCATCGAGCTGCGGCGAACGCTGGATATTTCTGAAAAGGATGCGTTGGAGATCTATGTAGAGGGTTCGGCCATTATTTTAAAAAAATACCGGCCCACCTGCATCTTCTGTGACAGCGTCAAGGATGTAAGCGTATTCAAGGGTAAAAATATCTGCCCCAAATGCTTGCGTGAACTGCGCAGCGAAGTATGAAGAAAACCAGATGTTAACAAAAACGGCAGCCTGCACGTTGTGTGGGCTGCTTTTTATTCAGACACTGACGCGAAGAGAATGAAGGCAGAAAAAAACCGGAGGTCATTGACCTCCGGTTTTTGTATAAGGATTACGCCTTCAGCGCTGCGTCGTACAGATCGTTCTTGTTCAGTCCCGTGTCGGCGGCTACCTGACGCACGGCGTCTTTCATCCGCATGCCGCCCTCGCGCAGTGCCAGCACACGGGCAACGCCCTCGTCTATGGTCATGGCAGGTCCTTCGCGGCGGATAGCGCCGCCCACCACCAGCACATATTCGCCGCGGGGCTCGTTGGCGGTGTAGTAGTCCACCGCGCCCTGCAGCGTGGTGCGCATGGTCTCCTCGTGGAGTTTGGTCAGCTCCCGGCACAGGGCAATGGGCCGGTCGCCCAGGATCTCCAGCATATCGCCCAGTGTGGGGCGCAGTTTGTGGGGCGCTTCGTGGAACACCATGGTCCGCACCTCACCCATCAGCTCGCCCAGCTGCTCGCGCCGCTCCTTGCGGTTGGCAGAGAGGAACCCCTCAAAGGTGAAGCGCCCCGTAGGCAGACCGGATACCGCCAGCGCCGTGATGCAGGCGCAGCAGCCGGGGATACTCTGCACAGTGATGCCGTTTTCAGCGCACAGCCGCACCAGGTCTTCGCCGGGATCGCTGATAGCGGGTGTTCCGGCATCGGTCACCAGCGCACATACCTCACCGGAGAGCAGCCGGTCCACAATGGCCTGACCTGCCGCGGCGCGGTTGTGCTCGTGATAACTCACCAGCGGTTTTTTGATGTCGAAATGATTCAAAAGCTTCACCGACACCCGGGTGTCCTCAGCGGCGATGAAATCCGCCTGCTGCAGCGTTTCTACGGCGCGGGGCGAGAAGTCTCCCAGATTGCCGATGGGTGTGGCTACCAGATATAATGTTCCAGCCATAGTCGTTACCTCTTGTTTCTGAAATAAATGGCGTCTACTTCCGCTGTGGGTGCGCCATCCGAATCTGTCATAATGAGCGGAGCTTCCACCGTCAGGCCTGTTTTACCGCCCCGCCGGCACTCCAAAAGGAACAGAGAGGGGGCGCTTAGCGCCGTGTTCTGTACCAGCCGCAGCCGTTTGGGCTCCAAACCGTGCCGGCGTGTTAGCTCCATCAATTCTGCCAATCGGTCGGTGCGCAGCACCAGAGCCAGCCGTCCGCCCCAACGCAGCAGCCGTTGAGCGGCGGCACAGATATCCTCCAGTGTGCAGCTGACCTCGCTGCGTGCCGTGCGCCGTGCGTCGGTTAGCGCCTGTGCGCCACTGTTTTCGGAAAAGTAAGGGGGATTAGCGATTACCATGTCAAAACTTCCCGCTTTGAGAAGGGCGGCATCGCGCAGATCGCCCTCCACACAGGTGACGGAATCTTCCAAACGATTCAGCGCCGCTGTGCGGCGAGCCAGGTCGCAGGCTGCCTTTTGGATTTCCACGTTGGTGATGTGCAAAGAAGATTCTCTTGCCAAAAGCAACAGACCCAAAAGCCCCGTGCCGGCGCCCAGATCGCAGACCTTTTCGCCCCGCTTCAGTTTGGGGAAGGCTCCCAGCAGAAAGGAGTCGGTGCCCGGCTGGAACAAAGTGTCGTCAAATAAAAACTGCCAGCCACCCGGCCACAGCTGATCGGTCTTTTCCATACCGCCGCCTCCTTTCCCTGTAATGATACCTATTGTAATATAAATATGTGTGTGGCGCAAGGGTAAGAAAAAACACCGGACACAAGTCCGGTGTTTTTTATGTTGCTGTTTTGATTATTCAGCGGGAGAGATAGCGCCGTTGGGGCAGGTATCTGCGCAGGAACCGCAGTCCAGGCAAGCACCAGCGTCGATGACGAACTGGGAATCACCCTGAGAGATAGCGCCGACGGGGCAAGCATCTGCGCAAGCGCCGCAGCTGACGCAAGCGGAACTGATCTGATAAGCCATGAGAGCACCTCCATAAGTATTTGGTGACTTCATTGTAGCATGAAAATCGCAAATTGCAAGACCCTTGTGAAAAAATATGCGACAGCGGGTGCTTTTTTGGAAAAATTGGAAACAGGAAGTTCCTAAGCTCCTGCTGCTGTTTCCGGAGGAGGGGCAGGGTTGCCGCCGGTGCGTTGGCGCTGTGATACTATAAAATAAGTGATACGTTCCCCAGTTTGAATTGTGCAAAAGAAGGTTATTCTATAAGGTATCAACACAGCGGAAACGCCGTAACGAAGCTTCCGGAGAATTTTGTACAAGACGTTCCGGTAGCTTTGCGGCTGTTGTGCGCAGTATGTGATTGAAAACTCGGAAAAGGGAGAATTTTTCTATGAATGAACATAGATTTACCCTCCGTGCCGAAGAGGCGCTGCGCCTGGCCCAGGAGGCCGCGGAGGAGATGGGGCACGGTTATGTTGGCACAGAGCATCTGCTGCTGGGTCTTCTGCGGGAAGAGGAGGGGATTGCGCACCGCACGCTGAGTGAATATGGACTGACGGATGAGATGGTCTGCGGCATCCTGCGGCGCAGTATGGGGACAGGGCTGGCCGGAGCTGCGCCTTCACAGGGACTTTCACCCCGCGCCAAGAGCGCCGTGGAGCTGGCCGTCGGCGAATCCATGCGTACCGGAGCGGGATATATCGGCACTGAACATCTGCTGATGGGTCTTCTGCGGGAGGGCAACAATATGGCGCTGCGGATTCTGCGCAACGTGGGCGCAGATCCCCGTAAGATGTACAGCAGCGTCGTGCAGAAACTCCACACCGCTCCCCGTGCTGCTGCGTCATCCGATCGACCTGCTGCCAAAAGTGAGGGCAGTAAGCCGGGAAAGACACTCGGCGAGTTCACCCGTGACCTTACCGAGGCTGCCCGGCAGGGAAGGCTGGATCCGGTTGTAGGAAGGGAAAAGGAGATTGCCAGAGTGGTGCAGATCCTTTCGCGCCGCACGAAGAATAATCCTGTCCTCATTGGTGAGCCCGGTGTGGGCAAGACGGCCGTCGCAGAGGGGCTGGCACAGCGGATTGCAGCCGCCGATGTGCCGGAGGAACTGATGGACAAAAAGATCCTGTCGCTGGATTTGAGCGGTATGGTAGCCGGCACGAAATACCGCGGCGAATTTGAGGAGCGGATCAAAAATGTCCTCAAAGAAGTGCAGAAGGCTGGCAATGTAATCCTTTTCATCGATGAACTGCATACCATTGTGGGGGCCGGCAGCGCTGAAGGTGCCGTCGATGCGGCCAACATCATCAAGCCTGCTTTGGGGCGCGGTGAGATTCGCGTGGTTGGCGCCACCACTTTGGATGAGTACCGTAAGCACATTGAAAAAGATGCTGCGCTGGAGCGCCGTTTCCAACCTGTCACCGTGGCAGAACCCACGGCGGAAGCGGCCGTTGAGATCTTGATGGGGCTGCGGGACAAATACGAAGCGCACCATAAGCTGACCATCACCGATGAAGCGGTGGGGGCTGCCGTCAAACTTTCTGCCCGCTATATCAATGACCGCTTTTTGCCCGATAAAGCCATCGACCTGATGGACGAGGCAGCCAGTCAGGTGCGCATGGACGCCGAGTCGGCCTCTCCCGACCTGAAGAGTCTGGAAGAGAAAGTTGCAGCGCTGCGCCGGGAGAAAGAGGAAGCCATTGCCGCCCAGGACTATGAGAAGGCCGCCCAACTGCGGGATATCGAGAAAAACTATACCGATCAGATGGAAATCGAACGGGACAACTGGCGCCGGGAACTGTCCTGCAACCGCGGCAGCGTTACGGCCGATGATATTGCCCGGGTGGTGGCCGGATGGACCGGCATCCCGGTGATGCGATTGACGGAAAATGAGAGCGCAAGGCTTCTGCGTCTGGAGGAGATGCTCCATGAGCGGGTGGTGGGGCAGGACGAAGCGGTATCCGCCGTGGCGCGTGCCATTCGTCGCAGTCGTGTGGGATTGAAGGATCCCCGTCGTCCCATCGGCTCGTTTCTCTTTCTGGGCCCCACGGGTGTGGGCAAAACGGAGCTTTGCAAAACGCTGGCCGAGGCCATGTTCGGTGACGAGAATGCCATGGTGCGCATCGATATGTCGGAATATATGGAGCGCCATACCGTCTCCCGGCTGGTGGGATCTCCTCCCGGCTATGTAGGCCATGAGGAGGGCGGCCAGCTCACCGAAAAAGTGCGCCGCAAGCCCTATAGCGTGGTGCTGTTTGACGAAATCGAGAAGGCTCATGAGGATGTGTGGAACATTCTGCTGCAGATTCTGGAGGACGGCGTTGTGACCGACTCCCAGGGCCGCCGCGTGGACTTTAGGAATGCGGTTATCGTGATGACATCCAACGTGGGTGCCAAAAACATTACTGCAGCCGATACCGCTCCGCTGGGTTTCCAGGCCGGCGCGACAGAAGATGAGAGTGCCCGCTTTGAGCGCATCCGTCAGGCTGTGATGACGGAACTGCGCCGCATGTTCCGCCCTGAGTTTCTCAACCGTATTGATGAGACCATCGTCTTCCGCCAGCTGAGCCGGAAGGATATCTGCGCCATTGCCCGCCGCATGCTGGAGAGCACGGCTGTGCGTATGGCCGACCAGGGCATTACGCTGCAGACCGATGATGAGGCCGTGGCGCTGCTGGCAGACAACGGCTTCGACCCGCAATACGGCGCCCGACCTTTGCGCCGCGCCATCCAGAGTCAGGTGGAAGACGCGGTGGCCGAGAAGATGCTCGAAGGCACCCTCACTGCCGGCGGCACCGCCCGCGTGGTGTTGCGGGAGGGAAAAATCCACATCGAAGTATAAAACAAAAAGGCTGCCTGCGGGCAGTCTTTTTGCTTTGCCGCATTTTGTTCACAAAATAGCATTGTTTCGCCTTCTTGTTTCGGTTATAATAAAGGCATAACGAAGAAAAAGAAAGGAAAGACTTCCATGAATATCAACTGGAACAGCTCCGATTTTCAAGGCTTTGCCGGCCAGAACCCCTTCCAGCGTAAAGAAGGCGGCTCCCGCCCCGTCCGCAAGCCCATTGGAACACCCTTTACCCGCACAATGATCAATCTGGTGGTGACGCTGCTCTTTGCCGCCGTCTACTTCTATGTGACGCTGCCGGCTCTGAACTTCAAGGCGCAGGAATTTTACGCATTCTTGTTCCTTGTCTGTGCCGTGTACTGTGGCTGCGCTATTCTCACCTCCGGTTTCCAGGGTGACGGTGTCAAGGGCTACTTCGGCTTTGTGAAGAAGCAGTGCAAGATCCCCGCCCTCGTTGCCGCCGCGCTGATTGTCACCACGGTGGTGGGCAGCATCACCGGCTGGGAAGTGATCCGTGCCGGCAGCTACCGCGACATGCTGGAAGTGACCGATGGTGATTTTGCAGCCGAGGTAGAGGAGATCTCTTATGACCAGATCCCCATGCTGGATCGTGACAGCGCCGTGCGTCTGGGTAACCGCAAGCTGGGTGAACTGGCCGATATGGTTTCCCAGTTTGAAGTGGCCGCCGACTATACCCAGATCAACTATCAGGGTCGGCCGGTGCGCGTGACACCGCTGCGCTATGGCGATCTGATCAAGTGGCTCAATAACCGCGCCGAAGGTCTGCCTGCCTATCTGATCATCGACATGGTGACGCAGGATGTGGATGTGGTGCGCCTTGAGGAGGGAATCCGCTATACCACGGCCGAGCATTTCGGACGCAATCTTTACCGCCATCTGCGCTTTAACTACCCCACCTATATGTTCGACGAACCTGCCTTTGAGATCGATGAGACCGGCCATCCCTTCTGGGTCTGCCCCCGTATCGACAAGACCATTGGCCTGTTTGGCGGCACCGATATTACCGGCGCCGTACTGGTGGATGCTGTGACGGGCGAGTGCACCTATTATGACGTGGCCGACGTGCCCGAGTGGGTGGATCATGTGTATACCGCCGAACTGATTATCCAGCAGTATGACTACTACGGCGCCTATATCAACGGCTTCCTTAACTCCATCTTTGGCCAGCGTGGCATGACCCAGACCACCGACGGCTATAACTATATCGCCATCGGCGATGATGTGTATATGTATACCGGCATCACCTCTGTGGTCAGCGACGAGTCCAACATCGGCTTTATCCTGTCCAACCAGCGCACCAAGGAGACCCGTTTTTATCAGATCGCCGGTGCTGAGGAGTATTCCGCCGAAGCCTCTGCCGAGGGTCAGGTGCAGCACCTGGGCTATAACGCCACCTTCCCGCTGCTGCTGAACATCTCCGAGCAGCCCACCTACTTCATGGCCATGAAGGATGCGGCCGGTCTTGTGAAGATGTACGCCATGGTCAACGTCAGCCAGTATCAGATCGTGGCCACCGGCGCCACCGTGGCCGAGTGCGAGAGCAACTACCGTCAGATGCTGGCCAATAACGGCATGATCGACCAGTCCGATGTGGAGGTACGACCCGATGATATGGCGCTCTTCGAAGTGGTGGGCCGCATTGAGGAGCTGCGCAGCGCTGTCATCGATGGCAATACCCACTACTATGTAAAGCTGGACAGCCACGAGAGCTGGTTTACTGCCCGCGCTGCTGATCTGCCGCTGCTGGTTCTGCTGGATGTGGGTGATTCGGTGCAGATGCAGGCCATTGCCTCTGCCGACGGCATCGCCCAGGGTATCTACCGCGTGGAAGCTGTCCCTGTATCGTAAGCAAAAAAAAGAAGACGCCGCCACGGCGTCTTCTTTTTTTTGTGGACCGGCAGGACAAAAAAAAAAGGCGTGATGTCCCGTTTGCCGGACTTTCCCCCCTTGACAGGTTTGCATAATATAGTTAAAATAAGTAAGGATTATTATCGGGGGATTAGGGGAATTTCCTGGTTATTATCTGCATGCGGGAGTTGCCCCTGCGGGGGCGATTCTTTACCATAGACAAAAAACGATATTTAGGAGGAACCTGAGCATGACCACCATTGGCTACATTGTAGCTGCAATCGTGGCTGTCGTGTCCTGCGCCATCTGGTTCCCTCTCGGTATTCACTACCGTAAGCGCGTGGCGGAGAAAGAGATCTCCAGCGCCGAAGAAGAAGCGACTCGTATCATCAACGAAGCCATTAAGAGCTCCGAAAGCAAGAAGCGTGAAGCACTCCTTGAGGCTAAGGAAGAAATTCTTAAAGCCCGCAGTGAATATGAGAAGGAAGTCAAGGAAGGCCGGGCCAACCTGCAGAAGCAGGAGCGGCGGCTGCAGCAGAAGGAAGAGAGTATCGATCATAAGACCGAGATGATCGAGAAGAAGGAAGAAGCTTTGAGCGCCAAGCATGCGGCAGCTGACAGAGAGGCGGAAGAGATCCGCATCATCAAGCGCAGCCAGACCGAGATGCTCGAGCGTATCTCCGGTTTTACTGCCGAGCAGGCAAAAGAATACCTGATCGCTCAGGTGGAGTCCGAGGTTACCCATGAGACCGCCATGAAGATCAAGGAAATCGAGGCTCGTGCCAAGGACGAAGCCGACCAGCGCGCCCGCGAGATCGTGGCAACCGCCATTCAGCGCTGCGCTGCTGACCACGTGGCCGAGATCACCGTCAGTGTGGTTCCCCTGCCCAATGACGAGATGAAGGGCCGCATCATCGGCCGCGAAGGCCGCAACATCCGCACGCTGGAGACACTGACCGGCGCGGATCTGATCATCGACGATACCCCCGAGGCCATCACCGTCTCCTGCTTTGAACCTGTGCGCCGCGAGATTGCCCGCCTGGCTCTGGAGAAGCTGATCGCCGACGGCCGCATCCATCCCACCCATATCGAGGAGATGGTGGAGAAGGCCCGCCGCGAGGTGGACGCCGTCATCCGCTCCGAGGGCGAGCGTGCCGTGCTGGAAACCGGCGTGCGCTCCCTGCATCCCGAGCTGCAGAAGCTTCTGGGCCGTCTGCATTACCGCACCAGCTACGGCCAGAACGTGCTGCAGCACTCCATCGAGGTTTCTCACATCGCCGGCCTGATGGCTGCCGAACTGGGCGTGGACGTTGATGCCGCCAAGCGCGCGGGTCTGCTGCACGATATCGGCAAGGCCATCGACCATGAGATGGAAGGTACCCACATTGCGCTGGGTGTTGAGTTTGCCCGCAAGTATCGCGAGAAGGAAGACATCATTCACGCCATTCAGGCCCACCACGGCGACGTGGAGTGCAAGACCATCGTCGCTTGTCTGGTACAGGCCGCCGATGCCATCTCTGCCGCCCGTCCCGGTGCCCGCCGCGAGAATCTGGAGAACTACATCAAGCGTCTGCAGAAGCTCGAAGAGATCACCAGTGACTATCCCGGCGTTGAGAAGAGCTTTGCTATTCAGGCCGGCCGTGAGGTTCGCGTCATGGTCAAGCCCGAGCAGGTCAGCGAAGATCAGATGGTCATCCTGGCCCGTGAGCTGGCTAAGCGCATCGAAAACGAGCTGGAATATCCCGGCCAGATCAAGGTCCACGTGCTGCGTGAGACCAAGGTCGTGGAATACGCCAAGTAAATTGCAAGCAAAAAGCTAGTCCGGCAGAGGTCCGACGGAGTCTTTTATTCATTCCAGCCCAGAATCCGCACCAGCCATTGGCGGGTGTAGTAATAGGCGCTGGCGGGAAAGTTGCGGTAATTGCTGGTGTTGGAACAGATCAGATAGTCCACAGTTCTGCCCTCGCTGTCGGTGATAATGTCTGCGATGACGGTGGTGTGGTTCAGTCCGTCATCGCCGAAGATGATAATATCGCCCACATCGCCGGTGTAGTAGGCCGCCTCCGGCAGACTCACCAGACCGTAACCTTCGTTGGCCTTGGCGTAGTCCATGAAGTAGCCCACATTGATCCATGAGAAGTTTTGGTCATTGTGGGTGTACCAGAACCACTGGGCATCGCCCTCTTCGTCCATGGGGATGCCGCCGGCATGCAGCACCTGCGAGCCGAAGTTCTGGCAGTTGCCGCCCAACGTGTCGTAGGCGTTCCAGTCGCTGTTGCGCTTTTCAATCCAGGTCTGCATATATTTTTGAGCAGCCTTGCGGTCATAATCGTGATCCCACTGCAGGTGGGAAATGTCGTCTGTTTGTTCGAGGGTGTTCTGGCGCTGCGCGATGTCCTGCAGAAAATCTGCCAGTCGCTCGTCGCTGCCCATGGATTGGCTGTACTGGAAATTGTAGTAGGGGTTATCGTCGGAATTGTGGGTGACGATTTTCCAGTTTCCGTCTGCATCCTGCGCCAGCGCAAAATCGTGGATGGTGTCAAACTGCTGACTTCTCGTGCGAGGGGTGGCTTTGAAGTGCATATCCGCATCTTCCGTCACCGTCAGATACAGCACACCGTTGCTGTCATACCAGCTGTCTTCCAGCGTGAGGGTGAAGTGATAGGATTTGAGGCGCAGGTCAACCAAAGATGCCTTGCGGATCTCAATGAGGGTGTGCCAGATGGCGCTGTGCCAGTCGGCTTCGGCCTGCGTGGTAAATAGATCGCTGCAATCCTGCAGCGTCAGATTGCCTACCGATTGGTAGTAGCGCTCGACCAGCGATTCGGCCAGATGCGAAACCTCCTGGTCTACAGCTTCAAAACCAATGAGCTGACTGCTGCCGTGGCTGCCGGTAAAGGAAATTTGCGGATCGACACTGATTTCTTCTTTTTCTTCTTCGACAGGATCTTTTCCGCAGCCGGTCAGCAGAAGACATAGAATGAGTAAAAAACATATGCGCTGTTTGTGCATGGGGAACCTGCTTTCTCTTATAAAATGAATTTGTCTTTATTACAGGGGAGGGTTTAATTCTACCTTAAAGATGAAGAAAATGAAAGGGTTTTTTGTCTGTTGTAAGTGAAAACGCCCAGAAAAGCAAAATTTTGTCTGGATCTACAAAAAATATTGTGGGGGAGGAGTTCATTTGCTATAATAAAAAAGAGGTGAGTGAACATGAAGAAGGCAATATGTTTTTTGCTGGTGCTTTGCCTGGTGTTGTCCGCCTGCGGAAAGAAACAGCCGGAAGTTCCCGATGTGCCCGGCCCAGGAGCGTCTCAGGGGGATGTAAAAGATCCGCTTATGCAGGATGATACGCAGAAGGACGAAATGCAAACGGAGAACCGAGACGAAGAGGGTGACTCTGAAACGGAGAGCCAAGAGAAAGAAGACCTTCCGCCACCGCCACCTAAGTACGACCCACTGGAGAAAGTGACGGTGGGAGAAGAACGGGTAGTGGGCGCTGCCGACAAGGGCATGTCTGTCGGTATGGAACAGGCTCTGATCGATTTGGTGGATTGCTACTACCGCTCAGTGGGCGGTCTGGCGCTGCAGGAGTGCGAAGATCTGTTTACCACCAAAGCGGAAAGTGACTGGCACCGCGCCATTTGGTATACTCTCATCGAGATCCGCAAGGCGTCTTTGATCGACCTGCATCTGGTGGACTATGATTTTACGCTCTACTGCCGGAATCTCAGTTGGTACGGCGAGGATGAAGTGCGCCTGACGGTGGTAGAGGATGCGGTGATGTACTTTGCCGCCACGTCCTACATCCCCAGCGAGCAGTATGGCACCATCCATACCTTTACGCTTTATCGCACCGGGCAGGATAGCTGGCTGGTGGCGGAACACAACTCTGATGATAACCCCTATTATAATTTCAGCTACGATAAGGCCAACGGCTGCGACCGGCGCCTGAACAGCATGCTGGGTGAAATTGCAGCGCGGCAGGCAACGCGGTCTGCCGCCGGTGCGACGACAACCAAAACGTGGGAGCACGACTACGACAGAGCCGCGGCATACAACTACATGCAGACTTATATCGAGTGGCGCAACAGCGACTGGTACGTTTATGATGATGTGGGCGGCAACTGCCAAAACTTCGGCTCGCAGGTACTGCTGGCCGGCGGCATCCCTATGGATGAAGAAGGCGATGCGCAGTGGTATTGGTACAGCCACGGCAATCAGGACTATTCCTGGATCAACGTGGGCTACTTTATGGACTATGCCAAAGCGAACACCGGTTACGGTTTGGTGAGTGACACGGAAGCCAATTATTACGACGGCAGAGTGGGCGATATCATCATCTTCGGCTTTACCGGCAGCCGTAATCACACCACGGTGATTGCCGACACCATCACCTCCGGCGGAGCGGTGGTGGACTACCTGATCTGCTCCAACACCAGCAATTATCGCAATTTCCCCGCCAGCGCTTATTACTATACGCAGCAGTGGCTGGTGCGGATTCTGGGCTGGAATGATGCAGAGCAGGAGACGCCGGACCCCCCCGACGGTGGCGAAGTTCCCGACGGTGGCGAAGTTCCCGA
>JAZRRQ010000050.1:0-5729 GCA_045650885.1 Vescimonas sp.
AGTAGAGCTGGCGGGGGAGGGAATCGGCGATCAAGACCGTGAGGTTTTCTACGCCTCGCTGGCGACGATCGTGGAAAATCTCCGCATCCTCAGCCGGGACGGCCTTCCTGAGCAGGAGCCATAAAAGAGCAAAAGGAGCAACATTATGAACGTTCGTATCGTTATTGATTCTACTGCGGATATCCGCGCCGCCCTTCGTGATCGCTTTTCCGTCGTGCCTCTGACCGTCCACTTCGGTGAGGAGGAGTACGTGGACGGTGTCACCATCACCCACAAGGCTTTCTACGAGAAGCTGGTGGAGAGTGACGTGCTGCCCACCACCAGTCAGGCCACCCCCGCCGCCTTTGCCCAGATCTTTGAAGAAGCTGTGGCCAATGGCGAAACCGTCGTGGCGCTGACGGTGGCCTCTCAGCTGTCCGGTACTTACCAGAGCGCGGTCATCGCCGCCGCCGACTATCCCGGCAAGGTTTTCGTGGTGGACAGCCGCACCGTGGCTATCGGTACCGGCATTCTGGCAGAGCTGGCTCTGCGCCTTTCTGATCGTGGATTGTCCGCCGCTGAGATTGCCCGCGGTTTGGAAGAGGAGCGGGATAACGTCAGCGTGGTGGCGCTGCTGGATACGTTGGAGTATCTGAAAAAGGGCGGCCGCATCTCCAAAACCGTGGCCTTTGCCGGCGGCCTCCTCTCCATCAAGCCGGTGGTGGCCATCAAGGACGGCGAGATCCTCGTGCTGGGCAAGGCACGTGGCTCCAAGCAGGGCAACAACCTGCTGGTGCAGCAGATCCATGAAGCCGGCGGCGTGGATTTCCACAAGCCGGTGCTGCTGGGCTATACCGGCCTGAGCGATGCCCTGCTGGAGAAGTATGTAGCCGACAGCTACCACCTGTGGGCCGAAAGTGAGCAGCCGCTGACGCGCTGCGTGGTGGGCAGCGCCATCGGTACCCATGCCGGTCCCGGCGCTGTGGCTGTGGCATTTTTCCACAAGACCAAATAAAAAAGAAGGAAGGCGATGCCTTCCTTCTTTTTTATTTTGCTGTTGCGCGGCGAGCAATCTGTGCCGCAGCAGTATCCATATCCGTTTCACCGGAAACCACATGAATATCATGGGGCACCGCATCGAAGCAGCCGTGCTTTCGCTCCAGCATGGCAGCCACAGGAGGGGGAAGGTTGCCCCGCATCCTTTGTGCAAAGCGCTCTTTGATGGTGTCCAGATCCGCTGTTACCAGAACGCGCAGCGCGCCCTCCGGCAGGAGGGAGAGGTGCTCCCTTTCGGCGATGACATAGAGAATGTGTTCGCCGTTCACCGCAGCGTCCAGCTTCTTTTGAAACAGATTCCGGGCCATACTTTCATTTTTGGAAAGGCGAAGATAGTCCTTACCGGTGAAGATTTCACAAGGGAGCTGGGATGCGATCTTCTCGGCAAGGGTAGACTTGCCGGTGCAGCTTTCACCAAAAATACCAATGACCATATCGTTTCACTCCTTATTTTAGCATCTCTTCAAAGCTGAGGATGCTCCGATCGCAAAATGCCTGCATTTCGTCCCACGTTATGTCAAAGTACTCGTCATACACGCCCACGACCTGCATCCCGGCGGCTTTGGCACCGCGGCAGGCGGCCACTGAGTCATCGAACACGGTGCATTCCTCTGTCGTCACACCGGCCAGCTCTGCCGCCCGGCGAAAGCACTCGGGATTCTTTTTCTCCAGCCCCAGTTCCTGAGCAAAAACGATGCGCTCAAAATATTCCATCAGCCCCAGATGTGTGAGGGCCGTGCGGCAGTGCTGCGGCACGCTGGAAGTCAGCACCATCATCCGCTCGCCACGCTGGCGGCACTGCTCCAGATACGCCACGACGCCCGGCTTCACCGTCACGGATGTGGCGTACATGTTACCGGCCAGTTCCATCCACTCGGCCATGATCTCCTCGCAGGACTCCTCCAGTTTGCAGTATTCCTTGGTGAACACCGCCGCCAGCGGGAAGATGGTGTGGGCAACCCCCTCGTAATATTCCTTGGTATAGGGCAGGCCGCGCTTATCGAGAAACGCGATATCCACATCCCGCCAGATGCCGTTGGAGTTGATGAGCGTTCCGTCCATATCAAAAATCAGCATGTCGGTTCTCCTTATTTTATGTATTCCAAAGTAAAGCGCCACGGGAAATCCACTGCCTCTTCGGCATAGTCAATGCCGATACGCTTGCCCTCCACCACGCGGAACGCGCACAGGGGAGAGGGGAGTCCCACATCTGCAGGATCGGTACAAATGAAAAGTTCCTCACCCAACAGATCTAAACCATCATAAGAAGTGTCGAGTGCAAGTGCCTGACAGCATTTGCCCGGGCCGTTGAGGAAGTTTTTGCGCTGATAGCCGCTCAGCTCTGCCCAGCTTTTGCCGTATCGTAAGCGGCTGACGGTTTCGCTGCCCTGTAAAACTTCCAGTCCCCGCAGCAGTACGGCATCCGGTTCGCCTTCGCCGTTGGTGACGAAGTTGAGGCAGGTATGCATGCCGTAAATAAGATAGAGATAGGCGTGGCCCGCAGGTCCAAACATAGTGGCGTTGCGCCGCGTTTTGTGGTAGTTGTAGGCGTGGCAGGCCTTGTCCACAGCGCCTACATAGGCCTCCGTCTCTGTGATGCGGCACACCAGCTCTTCGCCCCGATAGCGCCGTACCAACAGAGCGCCCACGAGATTGCGGGCAATGGCAACCGTGTCACCTATGTAGTCCTGCCGCGTCAGTCTGGCCATACCTGCCCTCCGTTACGTTTTTTACCACCATACCACAACCGCGCCGCATTTTCAATGTTGGCGCAAAAGGAGATGGCAGAAAATCGTTTTATGATAGACAAAAGGGAAAGACTATGTTACAATACTATGTTAGAATACCATGATTATGTGCGAAAAGAGGGAATGCCATGGGCGGAAGGCTGATCGTATTTGAGGGAACCGACGGTTCCGGCAAGGCTACGCAGAGCAAGCTGGTCTGTCAGGAACTGGATCAAATGGGCGTCCCCTATCGCAAGCTGGAGTTTCCCCGCTATAGTGAGGAGTCTTCGGCGCTGATCCGTCTGTATCTGTCCGGCGCCTTCGGCAGCAAGCCGGAGGACGTCAATGCTTTTGCTGCGGCCACTTTCTTTTCGGTGGATCGCTACGCATCCTATAAACAGGATTGGGGCGCGTTTTATGAACAGGGCGGATTGGTGATCGCCGACCGCTACACCACGTCCAACGCCGTCCATCAGACCGGCAAACTGCCGGAGGAGGAGCGTCAGGCGTTCCTCGACTGGCTCTTCGACTTTGAGTACCGTATGCTGGGTCTGCCGGAGCCGACCCGTGTGCTGTATCTGGATCTGCCCACGGAACTGTCGGGTCAGATGATGCGCCGCCGTGAACAGGAGACCGGTACCCAGGCAGACATTCACGAGCAGGACGCCGAATATCTGCGCCGCTGCCGGGAGAATGCCACCTTTGTGGTGAACTACTGCGGCTGGGAACGGGTGGATTGTGCCAGAGACGGCGCCGTGCGATCGATTGAGGATATTCACGCCGAAGTGATGGGCAGACTCTCTGACCTGCTTGTCCCGTAAGGGGAGCATGAGGCGCGGCAGCGCCCCACACTCTATGTTCTCCCCTCAGCAGGAGCAGCAGCTTTCGCCGCCGCACATGTGACGGTGGTTGTGCTCGCAGCCACAGGTGCTGCGCTCATAGCCATAGCCGCTGTTACTTCCGCAGCTGCAGAACACCAACAGAAGAAGGATGATCAGCCAGATGCAGGAGCAGTTGTTGTCAAAACCCATTTTTGTCACCTCACTTGCTCTTCTCTGAGCTATTATATGCCCGCGCTGTACCGGCGGTACGTTGTCCGGCGGCGCTGGGGCGAGAAAAAGAAAGGAACGAACGAATATGTCTGATCGTAAGAAGACGGGAACTACCAGCTGGGATGCTGAACAGGTTCGCCGCGAGACCAATCAGAAGCCGGCAGAAAAGAAGTCAGGCAAGAAGAAGCTCCGCCTGGGCTGGCTGTGGTATATTCTGGGTGTGATCATGTCTTCGGCATTGCTGGCCGGTGTTGGCTGGCTGATGGTCAACGACGTGTGCGCCCTGAATAAGGAGCCGCTGAGCGCCACCATTAGAGTGGAGCGGGATGACACCGTGAGCGATGTGACCAAGAAGCTGAAGGATGCCGGACTCATTGAGTCCAAGTTGCTCTTCCGCATTTTTGGCATGATTTTCGATGCCGATGAGATCATCTCCCCCGGCACATACGAGTTGGATACGGATATGGACTTCCGCTGCCTGATCCATTCTATGGTCACCAGTGAGAGCATCGTGCCTCCCAACGTGGTACTGGTCACCATCCCCGAAGGCTATACCGTCATGCAGACCATCCAGACGCTGGCTGCCAACGGTGTCTGCTCCGAGGAGGAGCTGGTCGAGGTTGCCAAGAACCATGTGTTCACCGAGTATGACTTTGTGGATAACACGAATCTGGGCGAGATCACCCGTCTGGAAGGCTACCTGGCTCCCGACACCTATGAGTTCTTCGAGGATTCCGCTCCCGAGGCGGCACTGTCCCGTATGCTGGAGAACTTCAGCGCCTGGATGAACGTGGATGTGCGCGATGCCATTGTCAAGTCCGGTTATACCCTCAACGAGATCGTCACGATGGCATCTTTGATCGAGAAGGAAGCCATCGGCGATGATGAAGAGCGTAAGAATATCGCTTCCGTCCTCTATAACCGTATCGAGAACCCCAGCTTCGAGACCTACGGTCTGCTGCAGCTGGACTCCACCATCTATTATATTCTGCGCAGCCAGGGTCTGCCCGACGAGGAGTTCTCCACTTCCATCGAGAGTGGCTATAACACCTATCTCTATCCCGGTCTGCCTGTGGGCGCCATCTGCAACCCCAGCCGCAGCGCTCTGATGGCTGCTGTCTATCCCAATGATACCGATTACTACTACTTCGCCTACGGTATTGACGATGTCAGCCACTTCTTCTATGACTATGCTGAGCACCTGAACTTCGTCAACAGCGATATGTACCGCCCCGACTGATGATGAGAAGAAAACCTGAACTTCTGTGCCCGGCCGGTGACTGGGAACGGCTGAATATGGCCGTGCGCTACGGTGCTGATGCTGTGTATTTGGCCGGTACCAGCTTTGGTATGCGCTCCTTTGCCGGTAACTTCACCGATGAGGAGCTGCGCCGTGCTGTGGCCTTTGCCCATGAAAACGGCGTCAAGGTGCACGTCACCGTCAACACCATGCCCAGATCCGAAGAGGTGGACAAGCTGCCCGCCCATCTGGAGCTGGTCAACGACGCCGGTGTGGATGCCCTGATCGTTGCCGATCTCGGTGCTTTCACCATGGCAGGTAAGTACGCTCCCCGCTGCGAGCGCCATATTTCCACCCAGCAGTCTATCGCCAATTATGCCAGCGCTCAGGCCTGGTATGATCTGGGCGCCAAGCGTGTGGTGCTGGCCCGTGAGCTGAGCCTGGACGAGGTGCGCGAGATCCGCCGCCGCGTTTCTCCGGAACTGGAGATCGAGACCTTTGCCCACGGCGCCATGTGCGTCAGCTACTCCGGTCGATGCCTGCTGAGCAACTATATGACCGGCCGCGATTCCAACCGGGGTGCCTGCGCCCAGCCTTGCCGTTATCAGTACGCCCTGGTAGAGGAGAAACGACCCGGGGAGTACTTCCCGGTGTTTGAGGATGAGAAGGGAACCT
>JAZRRQ010000051.1:0-17580 GCA_045650885.1 Vescimonas sp.
CCGCAGCTGCGGCAGATGAAGTGGCTGTGAGGTGAGGTGTCACCATCGTAGCGCTCCTCGCCGTCCACATTGCCGATGACCTGAATGGTACCGTCCTTGCGGAACTGGCCCAAATTGCGGTACACCGTGGCAAGGGACAAATCCGGGATCGAGGGTTTGAGCTGAGCGTACACCCATTCAGCCGCGGGATGGTTATGTGTCGAACGCAGACACTCTAAAATCGCTTCCCGCTTGGGACTGTATCTTCTTGCCTTTTCCATATACCACCTCGTTTCTTGTTGATAACAATTATCGTTTGCATTTGTATAGTAGCATACAGGGCTGCGTTTGTAAAGAGGTTTTTTTAATTTTTTCAAAAAAATTTTGGGAGCGCAAACAAAAGAGAGTGGACACACAGTCCACTCTCTTTTGTTTACATCAAATTCCCGAGGACATAGATCACACCGCTGCAATCGATGATCTCCAGAGGCACCTCGTCAGGATTTTCTATTTTAATGTAGTAGCTGCCGAAGTCAAACGCTAAGTGCTCTTGCACATTCTGCTTGTCACCCTGAGAGTAGCAGATATCCACATAGCAGCTTTCGCCGTGGACATACGTTGCCTGCATATACTGTTTTTTCAGCTGCAGACGGTGTTCACCGTTCACGCACACCACTTCAAGATGGTCCTGCCCTACCTGAACCGGCATAGGGCCCAACACATTCCAATCGGGGTTTTGGCCAAGATGATACAGGGTAATACCTTCTTCATCTGTCATGAAATAGGTGCCATCGACTTCACGGATTTCAAAGCGAGTGGTAGCGCCGTTTTTCCAAACGCAGTCCAACACCGTGCCGTTAAGGGCCCAGGTGCCGCCACCGTCAGAAGTACCATCAGCCTTAAATATCAAGCCGGCAGGGGTGCGCATATTGATATAATACCACTCACCGGTGCACAAAATCTCTTCCAGTGCAGGCTGTTGTTCTCCGCCGTTATTATGCTGCACATCTCCGCCGTTGTCTCCCACCGGCGCTTTTTCGCCACAAGCCACAAGAGACAGACACAGCAGCACAGCCAAAAGCATTGCCAAAATTTTCTTCATCCTATTCTCCTCAATAAATAAGGGCGGACCGAAGTCCGCCCTTACCTTGTGTCTGATTAGTGAGCAGCGTGCTCAGCCTCGGCCAGAGCCTTAGCCTCAGCAATAGCCTTCTCCTGAGCCGCACCGGGGCAATCCTCGTAGCGGATGAAGTCGAAGGTGAAGCTGCCGCGAGACTGGGTCATGGAGCGCAGATCGATGGCATAGCTCATCATCTCGGCCATGGGGACTTCAGCGGTCAGCACCTGCTCGCCGTCGCCGGTGGGATCCATACCCATAACACGGCCCCGGCGCTTATTCAGATCGCCCATAACATCGCCCATATAGCTGTCGGGAATGGTGACCTTCAGCTCGCCGATGGGTTCCATCAGAACGGGCTTGGCCTCAGGCAGAGCGGCCTTGAAGGCCAGGCCGGCGGCCAGCTTGAAGGCGATTTCGGAAGAGTCAACGGGGTGATAAGAACCGTCAACCAGAGTAGCCTTCAGGAACACCACGGGATAGCCGGCCAGCACACCGTGCAGGCAGCTCTCACGCAGACCCTTTTCAACAGCGGGGAAGAAGTTCTTGGGCACGGAGCCGCCGAACACGTTCTCTTCAAAGATCATCTCTTCCTGCTCAGCCTGGGGCTCGAAGATGATATGAACATCACCGAACTGGCCGCTGCCGCCGGTCTGCTTCTTATAACGACCCTGCTTGCGAACCTGAGAACGGATCTTCTCGCGGTAAGCAACACGGGGAGCGCTCAGCTCGCTGTCAACGCCGAAACGGCTCTTCAGCTTGGCGCACAGAATGTCGATCTGGATATCGCCGGCGCCGGAGATGACGGTCTGGTGAGTCTCGGCGTTGTTGACGACGGTAAAGGTAGGATCTTCTTCGTTCAGCTTATGCAGGCCGGCACCCAGCTTTTCGATCTCCTGCTTGACCTTGGGGGAGATGGCGCGGCTGTAGCAGGGCTTGGCATAACTCATGCCTTCCAGCTTGACGATGTGCTTGGCTTCGCACAGGGTGTCGCCGGTCTTGACCTTGTCCATCTTGCCGATGGCAGCGATATCGCCGCAGCAGATTTCCTTGGTCTCTTCGGTCTTCTTACCCTTCATGAAGTACAGACGGCCCAGCTTCTCGGTGTTGCCGGTGGTGGGGTTGTACAGAGCCATATCGCTGGTGATGTGGCCGCGGATGACCTTCACCATGGAGTACTTGCCGTACTGGTCGGAGATGGTCTTGAACACGATGGCAGCGGTGGTGCCATTGGGATCGTAAGCAACCTCGATGGCCTTGTCGTCATCGTCCTTGGCAGCCTCAGCAGGCATATCGGTAGCCACGGGAACCAGATCCAGAACAGTCTGCATCAGCATGTCCACGCCCAGGCCGTTGGCGGCACTGCCGCACAGCACGGGGCAGACGCTGCCTTCACGCACACCGATCTTCAGGCCCTTGGCCATCTCGGCATCGGTCAGCTCCATGGTGTCGAAGAACTTCTCCATCAGTTCCTCGTCGGCACCGGCGGCGGCTTCCATCAGCTCAGCACGCAGGGCTTCCACTTCATCAGCCAGATCTGCGGGGATGGCGCACTCAACTGCCTTGCCGCCCTTGACCTCATAGGCCTTGTTGTGCAGCAGGTCGACGATAGCGGTGACCTTCTTGGTGCCGTCCAGAACGGGAACGACGATGGGAGCCACGGTCTGGCCGAACTTGGCCTTGATGGCTTCCAGGCAGGCATTGTAGTCACTGTTGTCTTCATCGGTGCGGTTGATGAAGATCATGCGGGGCTTCTTGCCCAGCATCTTCCAGGTGCGCTCCATACCGACGGACATACCGTCCTTGGCAGCGCCAACCAGCACAGCGCACTCAGCAGCGCGGATAGCAGACAGAGCTTCGCCGGAGAAATCGAAGTTACCGGGGGCATCCATGACGTTGATCTTCACGCCCTTATAGTTCACAGGAGCAAAGGACAGGGAAATGGAGATCTGACGCTTGATTTCCTCAGCATCATAGTCGCAGGTGGTGTTGCCGTCCACGATCTTGCCCAGACGGTCGGTGCCCTTGGTCATAAAGAGCATCTGCTCGACCAGAGAGGTCTTGCCGGAACCACCGTGGCCCAGCAGGCAGATATTACGAATTTCATTGGCGGTCATATAGAGATTCTCCCTTCGTTTTGTAACGCGCACCCGCAGGTGCGCAAATCGCTCAACAATCGAATTATATAACATTTTCGCCGACCTGACAACCATCTTTTTAGGAAATTTTCAGCAAGATTTACAGATTATTACGTTTTGATGGCAAAAAAGGGCGCCGAAGCGCCCTTTTGATCCTCTTAATATCTTCTTGTCAGGTCGCCCAGCAGCACAACAGGCAGCAACCACAAAAGTCCAAACACCAGTACATAGGCCGCATTCAGCGCCCCGTATGCCGCAACACCGGCCAGATAATAGCCCAGCAGCAATCCGCAAAAACTGCCCAGCCAGCACAAAATCGCGCTGCGGCGCACCGCACGGCAGCAGCGTCGGCTGCCGATGACAGTCTCAGCAAAGGGCATCAGGCCCTCCCGATACAAGATCGCATTGGACTGGTCCGCCAGTTCTCCGGAAACATCGGACAGGGCCAAACGGGTAGATACATCGGGATACACCGGTCTGACATCCACGCCGAACCGCTTTTTCAACAGGCCGGGTGTGACATTGCCGCTGCGGGTAGCCAGCACCGGCTCAATCCGGCTGCGGCGCAGGGCACGCAGCGCCCACTCCACGTTGCGCGATGCCTGATACTTGATGGCAAAGATGGCGATCAGTTGACCGTCCACTGCCAGATACACACCGGTTTTCACCTTCAGTTCCTGGGGCAGACGCACCTTGCGCTTGCGCATAAAGTACTCGCTGCCCACCGTGACACTCTCGCCACGGATGGTAATGCCCACGCCACCCTCTTCATAGAAATAGAGGTCATCATAGGCGCAATAACTGCCGCCCTCTGCCGCAAGGAGCTGCTCAAAAAGGGGCAGCAGCTGACTACCCGATGCGCGGATGGCCGTGGCAGCATAGGAGACCACTTTTCCGATCTCCTCACCGTAGATCTTCAGTCCATTGAGACTGACCGTGCCGGGAGGGAACACATCACCGTCTGTCAGCACCATGCGCTTGGAGTCGCTCAGCGCACGGGCACCGGCATAACCGGCAACAGCGCAGCCACTGCGGCTCAGTCGGCGGTTGAGACAATAAACGCTCAAGCTGCCGCACAACGGCAAACCCAGCGACAACGAAGCACTCAGCATCGCCGACCAGACGCGGAAAAACTCATCCATCCGCTCACCGCCGATGCACACCACACCGGCAAGCACCGTACAAGTCGACAACAGCAGCGGCAGCAAAACATTCTGGCTGACCGCCGACGGATCGGGAAGCAAAAACGTGTTGTAAAAGCCGTCGATGCGGCCTTTCTGCTTGCAGGCACCGGCCGCCGTCACAGACACGGCATAGGGCGGACGGCCGCCCAGATCAGCCAGGCGAAACGCCTCGCTTTTTGCCCGACTCAGCAACAGCTGACCTAACAGGCACAGCCACACCAGCAGAGCAGCCGGGGCCGCCATCGGCAGATAGTCCAGCCGGTTGACTGTCGCACCATAGGCGCACTCGCACAAAGAAGCCACCACCGGCAGCGCTGCCGCAGCACCACAGGTCATGCGACGCTCTTTTATTTCACGCAGCGCTTCGCGCCAGACATTTGCAGCCAGCACACACGTCAACAACAGCAGTCCACCCACCACGCCGCAGCGCAGCAGCACCGTTTCATGCCAAAAGGCCGGCAGATATTCCGACCAACGAGCGTCTATCACCGTCAGTATCAACAGCAGGCCCATCGGAATCGCCGACAGGAACAGCTGGCGGGAGAGCCGTTTGCAGCGCCGTTTTGTCTCTCGGGCAGCCTTCTCCATATCCGGCTCCGGCTTGGCCGCAGCATCGGCTCTGCCCATCACGATCCGCTTGGCAGGCGCGAACTGGCCAAGCAGACTGTTTCCCTTTTCCTTTAAATTGTCAAAGAACTGACCAAACTTCTCTTTCAAAGACGGACGCTCTTCCAAAATGCCGTCACTCTCATCTTCAAGGACAGCATCCACCGTCTGCGCCATCACATCCTCGATCGACAGACGATCTTGCGGCGCACTGGGCTCCGGCCGCGCGGCGGTCGTTTCTTCCTCCGCACGCTCCTCCGGCTCCGGCTCTACTGCCGGTTCCTGCGCAGGCTCTTCTTTTAAGCTTTTCCGTTTGGGAAACTGCAGCACTTTGCTGCGGCGCTGCCGTACAGGTTCCTCCGCAGCCGTTTTTTCTGTCTGCTCCTGCACAGTAGGGTCCACAGATTCTTCCGCTACAGGCAACGTTTCCTGCACTTGGGCAGGCGCACTTTCCTTCATCGGCGCAGGCTCCGCCTCACCCTGGCCAAATTCAGCCAGGATGGCTTCCAGCGAAAACTCCTCACCGGCAGGAACTTCCAAATTACCTACCAGAAGGCGAGTCTCCGACAGCGTATTAAACAGCTTATCGTCGCGCCGATTGCTCATGGGTTTCCTTTCTTGTGTCAAGTACGCTGACGCACAGCCTCATACAGCAGAATGGCAGCTGCAGCCGATGCATTCAGCGAAGAAATCTTGCCCTTCATGGGAATACTGACCAGGAAGTCACAGTTTTCTGCCACCAGACGGCTCATGCCGCTGCCCTCACTGCCGATAACAATGGCAGCAGGACCTTTCAGATCAGCATTATACAGCGTGGTGTTGCCGTCAGCCGCCGTACCGAACACCCACACACCCTGCTTCTTCAGATCCTTCAGAAGGCTGGGGATGTTGGCCACGCGAGCCACGGGCATATAGCTCACCGCACCGGCGGAGGTCTTGGCCACGATGGCAGTGAGACCTGCACTGCGGCGCTTGGGGATGGTCACGCCGTGGGCGCCGGCGCACTCCGCCGTACGGAGGATGGCACCCAGATTGTGGGGATCGGAGATCTCGTCGCAAACCACCAGCAGGGGATGCTCGCCCTTGGCAGCAGCATTCTCCAGCAGGGATTCCACCGACACATACTCGCGCATAGCAGCCAGCGCGATGACGCCCTGGTGGGAGTGGGTGCGGCTCATGTTGTCCAACTTGCGCCGGTCAGCCTCCACCACCACAATACCGGCGGCACGGGCCTTGGAGGCAATATGCCCCAGGGTCTTGTCCGTTTCACCCTTGGCCAGATAGATCTTGTCGATGGCAGCGCCGGAGCGCAGCGCTTCGATCACTGCGTTGCGGCCTTCAATGACGCCGTCAGCCTCTGCTTCCGGCAGGGTCTTTTTGATTTCGTTTTCTTTCATGTCGTATTCCTCATCTCTCTTGGATGTCATAGTTCAGGATTTTATCAGTATAGCATATCCGACAAACAAGATAAAGCACCATTCATAGAAATTTTACAGAAAAAGAGAAACTTTGCGCCTTGTCGGTTTCCTTATTTTATGTTATACTGCCACCGAATAATGAGTTTCTCTGCTCTTTTGGGCAGTTTTACGGAAGGAGACATATATGGACCCCAAAAAGAAATCCCCCCCTAAAAACGACAAAAACAAGAAAAACCTCAAAGGTCTGCTGACATTGGTGGCCTGGGCCGTTCTGCTGACCCTGACGTTCCACCTGGTCAACAGCCGCATGGAGCAGTCGTCTCAGCACGAGATTGCATACAGCGACTTTGTTGCCATGGTCAAAGACGGCGAGGTGAAGGAAGTCCTGTTTGACGGCGGCTTTGTCCACATCACCCCGGTTGACTCCTATGTTTATACCGACGAGGACGGTAAGACCTATGAGAGCGGGAAGGTCAAGCTCTACACGCCTCAGATCGACAATCCCAGCCTGTTTGAACTGCTGGACGCTCATCCTGAGATCAGCTATACCAGCAGCTATCAGACCGCAGCCGACATGCTGCTGAGCTTCTTTATCAACTTCCTGCTGCCGGTAATTCTGATGGTAGTCGCCTTCATGTTCCTGATGAAGGTCATGTCCAAGAACGGCGGAGGCATCGGCGGCATCGGCAACGTGGGCAAGGCCAACGCCAAAGTGTATATGGAAAAGTCCACCGGCATCACCTTCAAGGACGTGGCCGGTCAGGACGAGGCCAAGGAATCTCTGGAGGAGATCATCGACTTCCTCCACAATCCCAGCAAGTATACTGCCATCGGTGCCCGCCTGCCCAAGGGCGCACTGCTGGTTGGCTCTCCCGGTACCGGTAAGACGCTGCTGGCCAAGGCCGTGGCAGGCGAGGCAGGCGTGCCCTTCTTCTCCATCTCCGGCTCCGACTTTGTGGAAATGTTCGTGGGCGTCGGCGCCAGCCGTGTGCGCGACCTCTTTAAACAGGCCTCCAAGGTTGCCCCCTGCATCATCTTCATCGACGAAATCGACACCATCGGCAAGACCCGTGACGGCGCACGCTTCGGCGGCGGCAACGACGAGCGCGAGCAGACCCTCAACCAGCTGCTGGCGGAACTGGACGGCTTTGACCCCGGCAAGGGCGTCATCGTTCTGGGCGCCACCAACCGCCCCGAGGTGCTGGACAAGGCGCTGCTGCGTCCCGGCCGCTTCGACCGCCGCATCACCGTAGACCGTCCCAACCTGGCCGGCCGTCTGGCTACGCTGCAGGTTCACACCCGCGGCATCCATCTGGCCGAAGACGTGGATCTGAACAACATCGCCCTGGCCACCGCGGGTTGCGTGGGTGCTGATCTGGCCAACCTGGTCAACGAGGCCGCTCTGCGTGCCGTGCGTAAGGGCCGCAAGGCAGTTAACCAGAATGACCTGCTGGTTTCCTTCGAAGTGGTCATCGCCGGCAGCGAGAAGAAAGGCACCGTCCTCACCGAAGAGGAAAAGAAGATCATTGCCTACCACGAGGTGGGCCATGCTCTGGTGGCTGCCAAGCAGAAGAACGCCCAGCCCGTTTCCAAGATCACCATCGTGCCTCACACCCAGGGTGCGCTGGGTTACACCCTGCACCTGCCCGAGGAAGAGAAGTTCCTCATGAGCCGCGAAGATATCCTCACCGAAATCCGCGTCCTGCTGGCCGGCCGCTCCAGCGAAGAAGTGGTATGCAACACCATGACCTCCGGCGCCGCCAACGATATTGAGCGGGCAACGGAACTGGCCCGCAATCTGGTGGCCCGCTTCGGTATGACCGACGAGTTTGACATGATGGCCCTCGGTACTGTCCATAACCAGTATCTGGACGGCAGCTACTCCATGTCCTGCGCTCAGGAGACCTATGCCGCCGCCGACCGCGCTACTATCGCCATCATCCGCCAGTGCCACGAAGAGGCCAAGGCCATTCTGGTGGAAAACCGCGAGCTGCTGGACAAGATCGCCGCATACCTGCTGAAGAAGGAGACCATCACCGGTCAGGAGATGATGGCCATCATCGAAGGCCGCGACCCCGAACTGGTGGACAACTACGGCGCCAAGCGCGAGGAAGAACCCAAGCTGTTCCGCCCCAGCACCCCCGCTGTGATCGATGCACCCGCCAAGCACATCTCCATGGTGTCTGAACCGGTGCCCATGCCGGATTTTGAGGCAGAGGACGAGAAATCCGACGAAAAACCTGCTGAGGACACTCCCGCCGAAGAACCCAAGAGCGAAGAATAAGTAATAAAAAAGAACCTGCTGCATACGCAGCAGGTTCTTTTTTGTTAGGAATGAATTTCATTGCCGTTGGCATCGTACAAAAAGTTAAACCCGGTCAGCACACCGTCATTCCTGACATATGCGCCTTCATAGGACAGCTTGATACCATTCATGCCCCCGGCTGTGTGTTCTGCACATTCATCGTTTACTGCGCATCCTTCAGCCGCTCACACAGCATGGGGATGGCGCGCTCAAACTCCACTCCGTACCAGGTTTCCTCCCGGTTGGTGATGCGGATACACTCCAACACATAATCCACCGCCAGTTTTAAGGCATCCTCCATGGTCAGTCCGCGCATCAGGCCGCCCACCACCACAGCGGAGAAAATATCGCCGGTACCGTGGAAAATGGCCGGCATCTTCCGGTTAAAATAGGAAAAATATGCTCCTGTCGCGCTGTCATAGCCCATGACACCCACTTGGTCGGCGTCAAAGCTCACGCCGGTGAGGATCACCTGCCTGGCGCCCAGAGCCGCCACAGCCTGCAGCAAATCCTTAATGTAAGCCTCATCGTAGCTTTCCTTGTACTCCGCGCCGGTCAGCATGCAGGCCTCGGTGATGTTGGGAACCGCCACATCGGCACGGGCCACCACCTTGGCCATTTCGGCGGGGAATTCGGGGCCGAAACCGGTATACAGCTTGCCGTGATCGGCCATGGCAGGGTCCACGAAAATCATGGTATCCGCACCGCCCAGCAGATCAAAGAAAGCGCACACGTCATCGATCTGCTGCGTGCTGGCAAGATAGCCGGTATAGATGGCATCCAGATGCAGCTTCTCGCTGTGCCAATGACGGGCAATGGGCAAGATCTGATCACTGAGATCACAGACGCTGATATTCTCAAATACGGTATGGGCACTGAGCACGGCGGTAGGCACGATGGTGCACTCTACGCCCATGGCAGAAATAACAGGCAGCGCAACCGTCAGCGAGCAGCGGCCCAGGCAGGAAATATCCTGAATGCTGGCAATACGTTTCATCTGTGTTCCCCTTTAGAGAAAAATCATGGCATTCGCCAAGCATACCACGATTCTGGATATATGAAAATTTCCAGTTTTGTGCTAAATGATAATACCAGTTTAGTTGTTGATGACGTTGATCTGGCAGCAGGCCATGGTGGTCAGCGCCGCCTGATGGCTCGCCGGAGACACGCCGGCGCAGCAGGCAGCGTCCACCGTCATGTCCGCCTCAGGGAATGCGGCCTTGAGCAGCATGGCATTGGACACCACGCAGATGTCGGTACAAAGGCCAATCAGCTCCACGGAAAAATCCTCGTCACCGGCCAGCTGCTCCACTACCTCGCTCAGGGTCACCGCACCGAAGGTGGGCTTTTCCACCACCGTATAGGCACGCTCTGCCAAAGCCTGGGCCACAGCGCCGTTGAGCTGCCAGCCGTCGGTATCGCGGATGCAGTGCGGCACCGGCAAAAAGCGGCCCTCCCGGGTATCCATATAGTCTTCCTCATGGGTATCGTAGGTGACGACAATCTCGCCGTCAAAACCACGAATCTTCTCCACCACGGCGGGCACAATGGCCTGCGCCTCGGCGCTACCCAACGCGCCGTCCACAAAGTCCTTCTGCATATCCACAACGATCAGGAATTGTTTCATGTCCACACCCTCCTTGTTTGTTTTTATGATCATAGCATATCTGTGAAAAAAAGGAAAGCCTCCTGCAAAAAGCATGAAAAAAAGAGCGCCAAAAGGCGCTCTTTTTTTCATACTTTTCGGTTATATATAGCCGCCACGTGGCGCCGGCCGCGGTACATCAGAAAGTACACGCCCAGCAGACCGATACCGGCCAGAAGCGAAACGGCCCAGCGCTCCGGCATCACTTCCGCCAGCGTTCCTGCTACCAGCGAACCGGCAATGCCGCCCACGGAACAGAGCATCTGGAACGTACCGTTGAAGCGGCCGCGCATACCGTCGGGAATATAGGACTGGGTGGCAGAAATGCGGATGTTGAACGATGTTACGCCCAACAGGCCGCTGATAAAGAAAGACACCGCCATCAAAGGCACCGGCAGCCACAGGCACACACCCTCCAGCACCGTGAGCACCGTGTATACCGTCAGCGCGATGAGGAATTTCTTCTCCACCGGGAACTTCACTTTATAGTGTACGATGCCGCCGATGGCGCGGCCCACCACAGCAAAGTTGGACAGCACCGCATACAGCGTTTCAGCCGCAAGGCCCCACACCAGGAACAGCGCTGCATTGTTGCGGAAGAAGGGCAGATGCAACTGGTCGGCACCGCCGCCGGCAAAGCCGGAAACCATAAAATACAGCGTAATGACCAGCAGACCCTTCTCGCTGATGATATAGTCCAATCCGTCCCGGAAGTCGCGGCGGAAACGGCGCAGCGCACTCAATCCATCGGCAGCAGGCGCGTCGGCCATATGGGTCTCTTTATGCTTAATGGAGCATTCAAAGCAGGCAGCGACGAAGAAACTAAGGGCCGTAATGGCGAAGAGGGGCGCAATACCCACCCGCTCATAGAGGATAGCGCCCAACGGATAGGCCAGAGCCGCAAGGTCCATCATCACACTGGAGACAGAATACGCCTTGCCATAGTTTCCCTCGGAAATAAGGTTGGGATAAAAGCTGTCATAGGCCACCATGTACACGCTGTTGATAGCACCCACCAAAACGCAGCTGGCCAGCATGGTAGGATAATGGAACCAGCCGGTGCGCAGAACGAAAAACATCACCAGATAAATACCGGCCGAGAGGAAATCCAAGCCGTAAATCACCTTTTTGCGGCTCATACGATCCAGATAAGGGCCGGCCAGCAGGGGACAGACCAGCATGGGGATCTGCCAGCAGATATTAAAGAGCACGTACAGGAAAGTCGACTCCGTCTTGTCCAGCACCATGAGGCTCACAGCAAATCCGGAGAGCATATTACCCAGCAGCGAAATCATACTGCCGATGGTAATAATGGTAAAGTCGCGCGTCCATAGACGCGGCGCGGAAGATGTGTGCGGCATGGAAGCACTCCTTTCCATAAAAATAAGAAGGCCGCCTGCAAACAAAGCAGGCGGCCCGTTGGTACGGGTAGTGGGGGTCGAACCCACACGGTTGCCCACAGGAACCTAAATCCTGCGCGTCTGCCAATTCCGCCATACCCGCATAGACCTTTTCATTCTATCATACCGCAGCATTTTTAACAAGTAGGTTTGGCGTAAAAAAAGGCCGCGACCTTACCGGTCACGGCCTTTCTTGCACTTACATGAAGTTGCGCATAACGTCAGTGGCGGTGTCCACATCAGCGCTGAGAGTCACAGTAAACTTCACCATGTTCTTATCGCTGAAGCGCTCCAGCCAGTTGAGGAACTTCTCGGTCTCGTGCACTTCGCTGTTGCGGGTAATCTTGCACAGGTTGTCCACATAGACGTGAGAAATATCGTAATTGCCGGCATACAGGCCGCTGATAAAGCCGCGCAGGCACTCAAAAGAATCCAGATCATACTCACCGGCATTGACCAGACGCACGCTGTGGCTCACGTCATAAGTCATATCTGCACCGGGCTCGATGCACACAACACTGCCCTTCTCAGCTTCCACGCTGGCGTGGATCAGGTCGATCAGCTGCTTGGTTTTGCCGGCACCGGCGGTACCCATAATCAATCTAACCATAAGAAATCACTCCTTCAGAATATACAGTAACCAGTGGTTCCTATATTTAACTATACGATACCACATTGTCGCGAAAATAGCAATGAGAAATTATACACTCTTTTTTGTAGAAACGAACAATCGTTACCGATCCAGCTTGCCCAGCAGCTCACGGCGCAGCTCCTCATAACCGGGCTTGCCCAGCAGGGCGAACATATTCTTCTTATAAGCCTCCACACCGGGCTGGTCGAAGGGATTGACCTCCAGCAGATAGCCGCTGATACCGCAGGCATACTCGAAGAAATAGATCAGCTCACCCAGAGAATAGGCATCCAGCTTCTCCAGATTGACGATCACATTGGGAACGCCGCCTTCCACATGGGCCAGCAGCGTGCCGTCCATGGCCTGCTGCTTGATGAAGTCCATGTCCTTACCGGCCAGGAAGTTCAGTCCGTCGCCGTTGACCTCGTCAAAGGGCACGCAGTTGGTGGTGGTGGACTTGCCCAGGCGCACCACTGTCTCAAAGAGGTGGCGCTCACCCTCCTGGATATACTGGCCCATGGAGTGCAGGTCGGCCGTAAATTCCACACTGGCGGGGAACAGACCCTTATTCTCCTTGCCTTCGCTCTCACCGTAAAGCTGCTTCCACCACTCGCACATAAAGCGGAAGTTGGGTTCATAGGCAGCCAGAATCTCGATCTTCTTACCGGTGCGGTACAGTTCGTACCGGGCAGCACCATATTGCCAGGCGGGGTTGCTGGCCAGTTCAGGCTTGGCGCAGGTGGCCATCATGTCAGCAGCACCGGCCATCAGGGCATCGATATCCACACCGGCCACAGCGATGGGCAGCAGACCCACGGCAGTCAGCACGCTGTAGCGGCCGCCCACATCATCGGGCACCACAAAGGACTCATATCCCGCCTCGTCAGCCAGCGTCTTCAGTGCGCCGCGGGCGCGGTCGGTGGTGGCGTAAATGCGCTTTGCCGCCTCTTCCACGCCGTACTTGTCCTCCAGAAGTTTGCGGAAGAAACGGAAGGCCACGGCAGGCTCGGTGGTCGTGCCGGACTTGGAGATAACGTTGACGGAGAAGTCATCGTCACCCAGCAGCTCCACCACTTCGCTCAGCTGATCGGAAGACAGGCCGTTGCCGGCAAAGTAGATGTTGGGCGTGTCCTTCTTCTTCAGGTTGTAGTTGGCAGAGCACAGGCACTCGATAACGCCGCGGGCACCCAGATAGGAACCGCCGATACCCACCACCACCAGCGCCTTGCTGTCGCTCTTGATCTTTGCGGCAGCAGCCTTGATGCGGGCAAACTCCTCTTTATCATAGTCGGCGGGCAGGCGCACCCAGCCGGTATAATCGCTGCCGGCGCCGGTTCCCAGCTGCAGCTTGTCGTGGGCGTCACGGACACGCTCAGCCAGTTCCGCCTCATAATTAGGGGTCACAAAAGACTGAATGTTGGTCAGATTGACCTGAATCATATATATTTCCTCCTGTATGAAAGTTGGTGATATTCCCTTATTTTATTATTTTACAACGCTGCAGCGCAAATTACAAGGAAAAAGAGACGGCTCACGCCGTCTCTTTTTTATCCCCCGAAACAGAGCATCCCCAGCATCCTGCGGTACATCTCCCACCACGTCAGCTTTTCCACCGCTTCCGCTGCCTGAACGGGCACTTCCAGCACCACCGTCTCGCCATCACGAACGGTCAGCGTACCCAGCTGCTGCCCCTGCATCACCGGCGCTTCCACCGTCTCCGGCAGCGTCACTTCCTGCGTCAGGCCAGATACCTGCGCCTTTTTTACCAGCACTTGCCGCCCGGCCTCAGGCAGCATCAACTCCACCGTCTCCTGCATACCCAGGTGCACCGGCAGCGGCATCAACGGCTCGGCAAGTTCCACCTTATGCAGCGCATAGGTGGAAAAACCGTAGTTGAGCATGGTTTTGGCATCCTCGAAACGCTGCTGCGAGGTGCTGCCCTTGAGCACCACGGCGATCAGTTCCATGCCGTCACGCTCGGCGGTGGCGCTGATGCAGTATCCGGCGGAGCTGGTGGAGCCGGTCTTAAGGCCCGTTGCCCCGTCATAAAAGCGGATCAGCTTGTTGGTGTTGGCCAATTCAAATGCTCCGTCCCGCAGAGAGTCCATCCAGATGGTGGTAAAACGCCGCAGATCCGGGTGATTATCGATCAACTCACGGCTCATGATGGCAATATCCGCCGCACTGGTTACATGCCCCTCTGCCGGCAGGCCATGGCAATTGACAAAGTGGGTGTCCCTCATGCCCAGCTCTTTGGCGCGGTTGTTCATCTCTGCCACGAAAAGCTCCGTCACACCGGACACATGCTCGGCCAGCGCCACCGCCGCATCGTTGCCCGATGCCACGCACACTGCCTTCAAAAGATCCTCCACCGTAATACGCTCGCCCTCTGCCAGATATACGTTGCTGCCGCCCATGGACGCGGCGTAGGCGCTGACAGTTACCACATCGTCATAGGCAATGGCTCCTCGGTCGATAGCCTCCATGGTCAGAAGCAGCGTCATCACCTTGGTGACGCTGGCAGGCTCCAGCTTTTGATGTTCGTTTTTGGTGTACAAAACCTGCCCCGTGGTCTTTTCCATCAGCAGCGCCGCTGGCGCTTCGATGTCCAGCTCCACCGCCCACGCCGAGGCCGGCCACAGCGTCAAAAGGAGCAGCACAAGAACAACACAACGTTTCATCCGATTTCCTCCCACAGCTTTTTTCACACCTTATGCACCGACGCGGTAATTCATGCCGAGCCCGACATTTTTCGCCTTGCAAATCCGCACCGAGGCTGTTATAATGGCACAGTAACTGCATCTGCAGGGTTAGTTCATCGGTAGAACGGCAGCTTCCCAAGCTGCATAGGCGGGTTCGATTCCCGTACCCTGCTCCAAAAAACGTCCTTTTGTCCGAACGGCAAAAGGACGTTTTTTCGTGACATCCCGTACGCCAGGTGCTACAATAAGAAAAACTCTTTTGCAAAGGAGTGCTGTTCATGGATAATCAACGCGACACCAAGTTTATCCGCATGACCACCACACCCATCGCCCCGCTGGTGTGTTCTCTGGCTGTGCCTACCATTGCCAGTATGATGGTCACCGCCCTGTACAACCTGGCCGACACCTACTTCGTGGGTATGTTGAAAAGCAACAGCGCCACCGGTGCCGTGGGCGTGGTCTTCTCCCTGATGAGCATTATCCAGGCGGTTGGCTTCTTCTTCGGGCACGGTTCAGGCAACTACATCTCCCGACAGCTCGGCAAACAGAAGGCGGATGATGCAGAAAAAATGGCTGCCACCGGTGTGGTGCTGGCCTTTCTGGCCGGCATCGTCATCACCATTCTGGGCCAGATCTTCTGCGAACCATTAGCCAAGCTCCTGGGTTCCACCCCTACCATCCTGCCCTATGCCAAGAGCTATCTGCGCATCATACTCCTGGGCGCACCCTACATGACCGCCTCCTTTGTGCTCAATAACCAACTGCGCTTCCAGGGCAGCGCCGTGTACGGCATGGTGGGTATCGTCTCTGGCGCTGTGCTCAATGTGGCGCTGGATCCTCTCTTTATTTTCACTTTCTCCATGGGCGTCTCGGGCGCGGCTCTTGCCACCATTCTCAGCCAGCTGGTGTCTTTCTGCCTGCTGCTGGTAGGCTGCACCCGGGGTGGCAACCTGCGCATCCGTCTGAAGAACGTCCGCTTCTCATTCCACTACTTTAAGGAGATCGGTCGGGGTGGCCTGCCCTCTCTGTGCCGACAGGGCCTTGCCAGCGTAGCCACCATCTGTCTGAATAACAGCGCCGGTGTTTACGGCGACGCCGCCATTGCCGCCATGTCTGTGGTGGGCCGCGCCATGCACCTGGCCCAGTCCGCCCTCATCGGTTTCGGTCAGGGTTTCCAGCCGGTTTGCGGCTTCAACTACGGCGCCGGTCTCTACCGTCGTGTGCGGCAGGGCTACTGGTTCTGTGTCCGTTGGTCCACCTTGTTCCTGCTGGCCGTTTCTGCCGTCGGCCTCATCTTTGCACCCCAGGTCATCTCCATTTTCCGCGATGACCCGGAGGTTGTTGCCTTCGGCTCCACGGCGCTGCGGCTGCAGTGTCTCACCTTCGGTCTTTGCGGCGTCAACATGATGAGCAGCATGCTCACTCAAACCATCGGCAAGGTGGGCCGGGCCTCGGTGCTGGCAGTGGCGCGGCAAGGCCTGTTCTTCATCCCCGCCGTACTGATTCTGCCCTACTTTTTCGACCAGCTGGGCGTGCAAATGGCCCAGAGTGTGTCGGACGTATGTTCCTTCGTCCTTACCATCCCTCTGACGACGGGTGTGCTGCGCCAGATGAAACAGGACAAATCGGATGAAAATATGCGCTGAATCTTTGTTTTCTTCTTTACAGAACACTAAAAGTTGGATATAATACTTTAGTTATTGAAATATATCGCAAAGGAGACACCAATTATGGCAGTCATCGAATACGACGAGTATAAACAAAAACTTCTGGCTCTCGAGCCCGCTCTGGGTGAGCTGGAGAAGGCTCTGGGCATCCCCAAGGCTCGCGAGGAATATGAAGCCCTGCAGAAAGAAACCGAACAGGACGGCTTCTGGAACGACCTTGCCCGCTCCCAGAAGGTAAGCCAGCAGATCAAGCGTCTGGAAAACCGCATCAAGAAGCACGACCGCCTGGTCTCTGACTGGGAGGATGCCGTGGTGCTGTGCGAAATGGCACAGGAAGAGGATGATGCCTCTCTGCTGCCCGACGTGGTCAGCTCCTATGAGACGCTGGAGAAGGAGATGGAAGAGCGCCGTCTGGCCGCCCTGCTCAGCGGCGAGTATGACGGCAACAACGCCATCATGACCTTCCACGCCGGTGCCGGCGGTACCGAGGCTCAGGACTGGACCGAGATGCTCTACCGCATGTATACCCGCTGGGCCGAGCGCCACGGTTACACCTATCAGCTGCTGGACTACGAAGCAGGCGAAGAAGCCGGCATCAAGAGTGCCACCATCTCCATCGAGGGCGAAAACGCCTACGGCTACCTCAAGAGCGAAAACGGCGTGCACCGTCTGGTCCGCGTCTCCCCCTTTGACGCCAACGCCCGCCGCCAGACCAGCTTTGCCGCCGTGGAAGTCATGCCCGAAATGCCTGACGACAGCGACATCGAGATCCGTCCCGACGAGATCGA
>JAZRRQ010000052.1:0-11588 GCA_045650885.1 Vescimonas sp.
CGGCCAATATTAGACCCTTATAGGGTCAGTGCAGGCCACCCGTTTTACGGGTGGTCCTGACTAAGGTTCACGGCTTTCCAGAATCTGCCGTGCTGCCATGCGCCGCCAGCTGATAAAGCCGTAGAGGTCGCCGGCCAGAAAGGCGGCAAAACAGACCATCACACATACGAATGTGCGCTGCTGTGCTGCGGCCAGAGTCCACAAAAGGATCAGCACCACATCGTTGGCGGCGTAGGCCAGGGCGAAGTAAGGACTGCGGCGGAAAGTGAGATAGACGGCCAGAAAGCTGGTGGTGACAGAGAAGGTACTCAAAGGGAGGTAGGCGGTATGGAAAAAGGCCAGAATATGATAGAAAGCGGCGGTGACAGCGGCGGTCAGGCACAGAAGAAGCAGCCATTCTCTGGGGTGAATGTGGTTCACGGCTACCTCGGAGCGATTTCCCCGGAAGGGGTTGCGCAGCCAGGAGATCAGAGCAAAGAGAGCCATGGGCATGGTCATGCCAAGATAGGTGATCATCTCGCCGTAATAGGCGCGCTGCCAGGAGATGATGCCGTAGAGCAGGCTGAACACTACCATCAGCAGCTGACCGAAGGGATTGCCCTTGGCGTTGAACAGGAGGGAGGTAACGCCGATGAGGGAGGCGGAAAGGGTGAGAAGTCCCTTGCCGTCAAAGACGAAGAAGGAGGTGACAATCAGTGCGGCGGAGGTACACCACAGCAGCCGTTCGGTTTTGGAAAAGTAGGAAAGAAGTTGTTTCACGCTGACCTCCAAAAAAAGAAGCATCCGCATACGCATCTTCAAAGACCTAACGATGCGTAAACGAATGCCGAATGCATTCCTGCCCGGTGGCAGATATATGTTTGTGGAATGATGATACGGCAGAAAAGAGAAAAAAGCAACCCTTTTCTTCAGGGAAAAGGGTTGCTTTTTAAGGTTTAGTCGATGCTGACCACATCATATCCGGCATCTTCCACCGTTTTGCGCAGCAGCTCGTCGGTGACGGAAGCGTCACAGGTGACGGATGCGGTGCCGGCGTGGAGATCCACGGTGGCGGTGACACCATCCAGGGCGTTGAGGACTTTCTCCACGCGGCCGGAACAATGGGTGCACATCATGCCTTCGATCTTCATGGTACGGGTCATTGTTGTTTCCTCCTTACTTTCGGTTTCTGCGATGATTTCTTCTTCGGTAACGGGTTCAGCCGGGGCGGGGATTTCCGTCCGGGCGGCGTATGTCCAGCGGCGCAGGCGCAGGGCGTTGGACACCACGCACACGCTGCTCAGGCTCATGGCGGCTGCGGCGATCATGGGGTTGAGAGTGATGCCGAAGGCGCGATAGAGAATGCCGGCAGCCACGGGGATGCCGATGGAGTTATAGAAAAAGGCCCAGAACAGGTTCTGGCGGATATTGCCGATGACGGCGGCGGAGAGGGAGATCGCCGCGGCGATATCCTGCAGTGTACTCTTCATCAGCACCACGTCGGCCGACTCAATGGCCACATCCGTACCGGCACCGATGGCGAGGCCTACGTCTGCTGTGGCTAAAGCCGGTGCATCGTTGATGCCGTCACCCACCATGGCCACGGTGCGGCTGTGCTGCTGCAGTTCGGCCACCTTGGCAGCCTTATCGGCGGGCAGGACCTGAGCGATGACCTCGTCAATGCCCAGCTGCCCGGCGATGGCATCGGCGGTGCGCCGGTTGTCGCCGGTGAGCAGCACCACCCGCTTACCCAGCTTGCGCAGCTGCGCGATGGCATCGGCGCTGTCGGGTTTGACGGTGTCGGCCACAGCGATGACGCCCAGAAGCTCCGTCTCCTCGGCGAAAAAGAGAGGCGTTTTGCCGTTTTCCGCCAGCGCGGCGGCGTGACCGGCAAGGCCGGATACATCGATGCCGTAGTCTTCCATCAGCGGGGCGTTGCCGGCGCGGATGGTCTTGCCGTCCAGTACCGCTTCCACACCGCCGCCGGGGACGGCGGAAAAGCCGGTAACGGGGCACAGGGGAATATTGCGCTCGCGGGCGGCCTCAGTGATGGCGTGGGCCAGAGGATGCTCGGAATAGGTCTCCACCGAGGCGGCAAGGCAGAGGAGTTCTTCCGCTGTGGTGTCGCCAAGACACAGAAGGTCGGTCAGGCGGGGGCGACCCTCGGTGACGGTACCGGTCTTATCCAGCACCACCGTGTCCACCTTGTGCAGCGTCTCCAGTGCTTCGGCGGATTTGATGAGGATGCCCTGTTCGGCGGCTTTACCGGTACCCACCATGATGGCCACCGGGGTGGCAAGACCCAAGGCGCAGGGGCAGGAGATTACCAGCACGGCGATGGCCACCGACAGGCAGAAGTGGAGGGGCATATGGCCCACAAAATACCACAGCAGCGCCGCGGTCACGGCGATGGTGATCACCACCGGCACGAAAATGCCGCTCAGCTTATCGGCCAGGCGGGAGATGGGCGCTTTGGAGGAAGCGGCCTCTTCCATCAGGCGGATGATCTGGGAGAGGGTGGTGTCGCGGCCGACGCGTTTGGCCTCCAGCTCCAGATAGCCGCTTTGGCAGACGGTGGCGGAGGCCACGGTGTCACCTGCCGCCTTATCCACCGGCAGGCTCTCGCCGGTGAGGGCAGACTCATCTACCGTGCCGTGGCCGGCGGTGACCACGCCGTCCACACCGATTTTGCCGCCCTGACGGACGATGACGGTGTCGCCGGGAACGATGTCCTCCACGGAAACGGTAAGCTCTTTGCCGTCGCGGCGCACCACGGCGCTGTCAGGTGCCAGTGCCAGCAGAGCGGAGATAGCACCGGTGGTCTTGCCGCGGGAGCGCTGCTCGAGATACTTGCCCACCGTCACCAGCGTCAGAATCATGCCGGCGGATTCAAAGTAGAAGTCGGGCATATGATAGTCGGCGGTACCGGCCACGAGAGTGATGAGACTGTACACCACACCGGCCGCCGCACCCAGCGCCACCAGCGTGTCCATATTGGGCGCGCCCTTTATCAGGCGGGAAAAACCCACGGTGAAGTAGGCACGGTTGAGAATGAGGATGGGGATCAGCAGCGCGATCTGCACGGCGGCGTAGACCCACAGGCCGGTTTGGGAACCAAAGAACCAGTGGGGTACCGGCAGGCCCATCATGTGGCCCATGGCCAGATAGAACAGGGGCACCAGACACACCAGCGACCACACCAGACGGCGGCGCATGTTGGCCAGAGCCTCGTCGTGGGCGGCGTTCATCTTACCGCGGCCCGTTTGCACTGCCCGCTGCGCGCCGTAACCGGCGTCCACCACGGCGGCGATGATCGACTCGGCGTTGGTGGCGGTTTCGTCATACGTGACCGTCATGCTGCCCAGCATCAGATTCACGGGGCAGCTTTCCACGCCTGCGACTTTTCCCACGGCTTTTTCCACATGAGCCGAGCAGGCCGAGCAGGTCATGCCTGTGACCTGAAATGTCTCTTTCATAGCGCAGCCTCCTTACTTCATCAGCTTTTGCAGCACGCATACCAGCTCGTCGACAACTTCGTCATCGCCGCTGCGGATGCCGTCGGCCACGCAGGTGCGGATATGGCCGGAGAGCAGCTCTTTACTGAAACTGTTGAGGGCGGCGTTGACGGCGGACACCTGCACCAGCACATCGGGGCAGTAGGCGTCACGCTGCAGCATGTCCTTCAGACCCCGCACCTGACCTTCGATGCGGCTGAGGCGGTTGATGAGGGACTTGAGCTCCTCTTGATCGCGGACTTTCGTTTTTTCACAGTGGCAGCAATGTTCCATGCAAATACCTCCCGGGGGTATGATTCTTTGAGGTGATTATATACCCGGCGGGGGTATGTGTCAACAAAAAAGCAGGGCGGAAGACCGCCCTGCGGATTATCGTTTTTCCCCGGGTTTGAAGATGAGCGCCGCGATGAGGGCAAAGAGCATGGCGGCGGTGATGCCGCCGGCTGTGGCGGTGAGACCGCCGGTCAGCACGCCCAGGAGACCTTTTTCCGCCACTGCTTTTTCCACACCTTTGGCCAGCGTATAGCCAAAGCCGGTCAGGGGCACGGTGGCTCCGGCACTGCCCCAGTCCACCAAATACTGATAGAGACCGACGGCGTGGAGGAATACGCCTGCGACCACATAGCCAACCAGCACACGGGCGGGGGTCAGCTTGGTCTTGTCGATGATGATCTGGCCTACGGCGCACAGCAGGCCGCCGCAGAGAAATGCGTTCAGATATGCCATTTAACGATCGCCTTCCTTCTCGTTGGAAAATACCACTGCGTGACAGATGGAGGGAATGCTCTCCCCCTGAAAGGAGGATGTGGGGGAGAGGAGCGCGCCGGTGGGGGCAAAGAGGATGCGGTTTAACTTTTTCTGCCGCATCTGGCGCAGGAGGTAGCCGTTTAAAACGGCCGCCGAGCAGCCGCAGCCGGAGGCGCCGGCGTGCATGTCCTGTTTTTTCAGGTCATAGAGCATCAAGCCGCAGTCGTTGTAGTTGTGGCGCATATCGATGCCGTCCCGGGCGAAGAAATCCACCACGATTTCACGGCCCAGCGCCCCCAGATCACCGGTGAGGATCAGGTCATAATCGGAGGGTTTCCGACCCGTTTCCCGGAAATGGGCCGCGAGGGTATCGTAGGCGGCGGGTGCCATGGCGGCACCCATATTGGCAGCATCGGTGATGCCCTTGTCCACGATGCGGCCGCAGGTGACGTGGGTCACATAGGGACCGTCGCCCTGGGCGCCTAAAATGCAGCAGCCCGAAGCGGTGGCTGTCCACTGGGCTGTGGGGGTGCGCTGGCTGCCGTAGGGCACGGGCATGCGGTACTGCCGCTCGGCGGTACAGTAGTGGGAGGAGGTCATGGCTCCGGCCAGACGGGCGAAGCCCCCGTCGATGAGGAGACTGGCCACGGCGATGCTCTCACCCATGGTGGAGCAGGCACCGTACAGGCCGAAGAAGGGGATTTGGAAATCCCGCAGACCGAAGGATGTGCCGATACACTGGTTGAGAAGGTCGCCGGCCAGAATATAGTCAAGATCTGCCGGCTTCAGGCCGCCTTTCTGCAGTGCACGTTCCAAGACCCGGCTCTGCATAGCCGATTCGCCCTGTTCCCATGTCTTGGCACCGAAGAAGGAGTCGGGAGAGAGTTCGTCAAAATGGGAGGCCAGAGGGCCTTTTGCCTCCTGGCGGCTGCCGATGGCGGCGAAAGACACCACACTGGGCGGGTGGCTCAGGCGCACCGTCTGGCGGCCCAATCGTTTGGTTTGCATTGTTTCACCTCTTGTGCGTTTTGTCTTTAGTGTGCGCAGAAGGAGGGGAAAATATGAAAAGAGATGAAAAAAGATGCCCCGCAGGGCATCTTTTTAAGTAAACACGAACTGGACCAGCACCATATACACCACGGTGCCGGCAGCGATGGAGAGAAGGGTATTGCGACGCCACAGGTGCAGCGCTGCGGTGACAGCCACGCCGATGATTTCCGGAATACCGTAGGGGGCGGCGGTGAGACTGATGCCTTTGAGACAGTAGACCACCAGAAGACCCATGACGGCGGGAGGCAGCAGGGTGGTGAGGTCACGGATGAAGCGGGGCGGTTCCTTATCCTGAGGGAAAAGGAGGAAGGGGAGATACCGGGTCACCGCCGTGCCGAGGGCAATGGCCAGGATCATCAGGAACGTTTGCAGAGGAGTCAGGTACATAGCTTCCTCCTTCCTGCCAGCAGGCACACGAGGATCAGCACCATGGCGGCGATGACCATCTTGTCGGCACCGAACAGAGCCAGCGCCATCACGGTACACACAAGGCCGATGAGGCCGGAGATGCGCTGCTGCTTACCTTTCAGCTGCTCAATGAACAGCACCACAAAAAGGGCGGTGAGGGCAAAGTCCATGCCGGTGGTGTTGAAGGTGAGGAGGGAGCCGAAGAGGCCGCCGGCGAGGGTACCGCCCACCCAGTAGCAGTAGTTGAGGAAGGACACCCAGAAGTAAAAATCTTCCCGCTTTACACCCTCGGGGACATCCACCGTGCACAGTACGGAGAAGGTCTCATCGGTGAGCCACCAGATGAGGAGGGGGCGCAGCGCGCCGAGACCGGCGTACTTGCGCAGCATGGAAACACCGTAGAAGAGGTGGCGGGCGTTGACCATCAAGCTGAGGAAAAAAGCCTGTAGCGGGTCAAAGACAGTGGTCAGCAGGGCGATGGCGGCGTACTGCATACTGCCGCAGAAAGCCAAGGCGCTCATGAGGCCGGACCACAGGGGGCCGTAGCCCTTGGTCTGCATCAAAATGCCGTAGGCGACGCCCAGCACCAGATAACCCGTCAGCACGGGGACGGTGTGAGGAAAGGCGGCGCGTAAGGCGTGCAGGCACGATTGTTTGCGCGTCATGCTATTCACAGTTCCTTTTCACAGTAGGGGCAGTGGGTGGGAATGTGGCTGGGCTTGCCCAATGCGTGACCGCAGTGGGGGCAGGACCACAGGAAATGGATGGCCACCAGATAGATGATCAGAACAGCCACCAGTGCGATCATAGAACGGGTGGGACCGAGAATGTGGGAGAAAATCACAATGGGGAACAGCAGTGCCAGAATGCACAGCAGAATGATGCGATTCTTTTTCAGGTTCATAAGGACGCTTCCTTTCACTTGGTAAGGCTATTTTACTACAGTTTTTACTCCCGTGCAACGAAAAGAAAGGAAAATCACGGAAGGGGTGGAAAAGACGGGAAGAAGGTAGTATAATAAATTGATTTACTATGAACATTAGTTTCCGGGAGGAACAAAACATGGAAGAATTGAGAAGCTTTGGCTATATCTGCCCCAAGTGCGGTAAGGCGCAGATTCACCAGCGCAGCCGCTTTGTGCTCTCTGCCGCTGCGGCGCGGATGGAGTGTGAATGCGAAAAGGCTGCCCTGCAGGTGGAAACCGACGGCGTGAAGTTCCGCCTGGTGGTACCCTGCGGCGTGTGCGGCGAGAGCCATCAGGCTGAGTGCAGCGCCGAGAGCCTGATGGAAGGCCGCGGCATCGGTCTGGCCTGTCCCAAGACGCGGCAGCTTTGCTGCTACATCGGTGAGGAAGAAGATGTGGTGCGCGCCATGGAGAATCTGGCACTGCGTGTGGAAAAGGACAAGGCAGAGACCGACGAGGCCTTCACTGACAATGTGATTATGTACGAGGTGCTCAGTGAACTGAAAGATATCGCCGCCCGCGGCGGCATCGGCTGCAGCTGCGGCAGTAAGGCATACTCCATGCAGGTGGGCCGCGGCAGTGTGGATCTGATCTGCGGTGCATGCGGCGGACGGCTGCGCACCAGCGCCGCCACCGATGAGGATCTGGACCGACTGTGCTGCCAGATGAAACTGGAGATCCGCGGAAAATGAGTATTCTGATCTCTGCCGGCGTTTTTATTGCCGCCATGATCGCCTGCATGGTGGCGGGCGTGGACACAGTATACGCTCTGCTGCTGGGTATAGTGCTGTTTTCTGTCATTGGACTGCGGCGCGGACACACATTGCCGGCGCTGTGGCATATGATGTGGAGTGAGGGGCGCAAGCTGATCCCGCTGCTGCTGATTTTCGTGTTCATCGGCTCCATTACAGGTCTGTGGCGCAGCAGCGGCACCATTACCTTCTTTATCTATTACGGCATCCAGGTGATCCGGCCCGGCATCTTTCTGCTGGTGGCCTTTTTGCTGACGTGTCTTTTGTCCTATGCGCTGGGCACATCCTTCGGCGTGACGGGCACGGTGGGCATCATTCTGATGGCTTTGGCACGCAGCGGCGGCGTGGATCCGATGATCACGGCCGGTGCCGTGCTCTCCGGCGCCTATTTCGGCGACCGATGCTCGCCGGCCTCCTCCAGCGGTTTGCTGGTGGCGGCGGTGACGGAGACCAGGCAGTATGACAACATCCGCAATATGCACCGCACCGGGTGGCTGCCCATGCTGGTGACCATCGCCATCTACGGTGCGCTGTCGGCAGCCAATCCCATTCAGACGGTGGAGGGGAGTCTCCTGCACACGCTGACGGACAATTTCAGCCTGTCGCTGTGGACGGTTCTGCCGGCGGTTTTGATGCTGGTTCTGCCTATGGTGAAAATTTCGATCCGCACCACACTGCTGGCCAGCGCCTGCGCCGCCTACGGTGTTTCGGTGTTTGTACAGGGCATGTCCGCCTGGGATGCGCTGTGTGCGGCGGCGGTGGGTTATGTGCCGGAAGATGCAGCCCTGACGGCGATTCTCGCCGGCGGCGGCATGCTGGGCATGATGGAAACATCGTTCGCCGTGATGGCAACGGGACTGTTTGCCGGTCTCTTGTCCGGTCTCGGCGTGCTGGACGGATTGAAACATGCCGTGGAGGCAGTGGCGCATAAGTGCGGCCTCTTTACTGCCACGGTGCTGGTAAGCCTGCTGGCAGGCATGATCTTCTGTAACCAGAGCATCATCATTATGATGGCCTATCCGCTGCTGCGGGATGTATATGAGCGCTGCGGTCATGGCAACGAGGAGCTGGCACTGGATGTGGAAAACAGCGGTATCGTCATGGCGGCGCTGATCCCGTGGAACATTGCCGGCAGCGTGCCGCTGCAGATGCTGGATGCCGGCTCGGCTGCCATCCCCTACATGGTGCTGCTGTACATGATCCCGCTGTGCTACGGTTTGAGCAAAAAGTGGCTGACAAAGAATCTGTTTTCCAAAAAAGGAGAAAGCGTATGATTTCGTTACTGGCCAAATGGCTGATCCCCAACCGCGAAAATGTGGCAGATGCTGCCGTGCGCCGTGCTTACGGTCAGCTGTGCGGCATGGTGGGCATCGCCCTCAACGTGCTGCTGTTCGCCGGTAAGTTTTTTGCCGGTACCCTCAGCGGCTCCATCGCCATTACGGCGGATGCCTTCAACAATCTCTCTGACGCCGGTTCTTCCGTGGTGACGCTGCTGGGCTTCCGTCTGGCAGGCCGCAAACCCGATCCGGAGCATCCCTTCGGCCATGGGCGTATGGAGTATCTGTCCGGCCTTGTGGTGTCGGCACTGATTTTGCTGATGGGCGTGGAACTGGCCAAATCCTCGTTCCAGAAGATCATCCATCCCGAAGAGGTGGAGTTCAGCGTGGTGGCAGTGGTGATTCTGCTGTGCTCCATCGCGGTGAAGTTCTACATGAGTCTTTACAATAAGCGCATCGGTAAGAAGATCAATTCCACGGCTATGGTAGCCACCGGTATCGACAGTCTTTCCGACACCATCTCCACCGCCGCCGTACTGGTGGCCATGGTGGTGGGCAAGTTCTCCGGCCTGATGATCGACGGTTGGGTGGGTATGCTGGTGGCGCTGTTTATCCTGTATTCCGCCTGCCGTGCGGCTCTTGAGACGGTCAATCCCCTGTTGGGACAGGCGCCGGAGGAGGAGTTTGTCCGGCAGATCCAGGAGCTGGTACTGTCCCACGATGTGGTGTGCGGCATCCACGATCTGGTGGTTCACGACTATGGCCCCGGCCGTGTGATGGTTTCCCTCCACGCTGAGGTGCCGGCTTCCGGTGATATTCTGGAGCTGCATGACATGATCGATGGTATCGAGATGGAACTGCGGACGCAGCTGGACTGCGAGGCGGTGATCCACATGGATCCCATCGTCACCGACGACGCGCTGACCACCGAGCTGCGCATGAAGATGGCGGCGCTGGTGAAAGAAGTGGATGCGCAGGCCACCATTCACGATTTCCGCATGGTGGCCGGTCCTACCCACACCAACCTGATCTTTGACACGGTGGTACCCTTCGGCGGCGAAAAGACCAACCACCAGCTGGAAGAAGAGATCCGAGCCAAGGTGCGGCAGATGGAAGGTACTTACTTCGCCGTGGTGCGGGTGGAAAACGCCTACGTGAAATAAGAAAAAGGCTTCAGACCCGGGAGGATCTGAAGCCTTTTATCAAAGAATTATTCCCACGTCTCCCACACTTCCGGCTTGTAGCCCACGGTGGCCTGCTTGCCGTTGCGGACGATGGGGGCGTTGAAGAGCTCGCCGTACATGAGGAGCTTTTCCTCCGCCGCCTGGGGCGTGATGTAGGCCATGAACAGCTCTTCATAGGCGCGGCAGTTCTTGTTTACCAGGGCATCGTAACCCACGGCGGCCTTGACGCTGCGGTACTCACCGGCGGACAGACCTTTGCTCTCCAGATCGATGTACTGGTACTTGATGCGCCGTTCTTTGAACCAGCGCTCGGCCTTTTTGGTGTCGAAGGATTTTTTCATTCCGAAGATCTGAATATTCATGGCAATACTCCTTATACAATAAAGAATGGAGGAACGTATGATGGAAGGAAAGATAGCAAAACTCAGAGAGATGGTGGATGAGAGCAAGTACATCGTCTTTTTCGGCGGCGCCGGTGTCAGTACCGAGAGCGGTATCAAGGATTACCGCAGCGTGGACGGCCTGTACAGCCAGCAGTTTGCCTATCCGCCGGAGACCATGCTCAGCCACAGCTTCTATGTCAGCCACACGGAGGAGTTCTACGACTTCTACCGCGCCAAAATGCTCGCGCCCGAGGCACAGCCCAATGCGGCACATCGAAAGCTGGCACAGTGGGAGCGTCAGGGGAAGCTGAAGGCGGTCATCACCCAGAATATCGACAATCTCCATCAGGCGGCCGGCAGCCACGAGGTGCTGGAGCTTCACGGCAGCGCGTGGCGCAACTACTGCCAGCGCTGCGGCGCTTTCTACGGCATGGAGCGCATAGTGGCCAGCCGCGGCGTGCCGCGCTGCAGCTGTGGCGGTGTCATCAAGCCGGACGTGGTACTCTACGAAGAAGGTCTCAACGAGGAGACCATCGCCCGGGCGATCCACCACATCCGTCAGGCGGACATGCTGATCATCGGCGGCACATCGCTGGTGGTGTACCCGGCGGCGGGGCTGGTGCGCTATTTCCGGGGAAAACATCTGGTGGTCATCAACAAGGGTGAGACCGGCGCAGACGCCGATGCCCAGCTGGTGATCGACGGGCCCATCGGGCAGGTGCTTGACCGACTTTGAGAGCAGTATAGCACGCTTTGACGAAAATAACAATTCCCTCCGGCGGTACGTGCTGCCGCCGGAGCGAAAAAACTTTTTTTGACCCCTTGACAAATGCAGGGTGCGTGGTTATAATAAGCAAGCATTCGATTTTGAGGAACTCCTTTGCGAGTGTGCTGGAATCGGCAGACAGGCAAGCTTGAGGTGCTTGTGTTCGACAGGACGTGTGGGTTCAAGTCCCATCACTCGCACCATTCCTCAAAAGAAAAGTAAATAGATGCGCGCGAGTGGTGGAATTGGCAGACTCGCTAGATTCAGGTTCTAGTGCTCATTACGGGCGTGCGGGTTCAAGTCCCGCCTCGCGCACCAACGAAAAAGTCTTGAAACCAAAGGGTTTCAGGACTTTTTCTTTTTTTGCCCTGAAAATGGAAACCGTGAAAAATGGGTGGATTTCTAACAGCAGTTCTAACAGACTTCAGGGAAGTATCAGGAGAACAAGCTGCCGCAAATGCTGCTGGTCAGGGTTTGCTTTCGCGCCGTTTCAAGGTGACCGTAAATATTGGCGGTCATTTGAATGTCAGCGTGACCGAGGTATTCCTGCACATCTTTCAGGG
>JAZRRQ010000053.1:0-6758 GCA_045650885.1 Vescimonas sp.
GGCCGTGAGGGTCTGAACTGGATCAAGGAAGAGATGGCCGCCGTCACCAACCGCGAGAAGAAGGCCGGTAGTCTGGCCGACGTGATCGTGGGTGCTGATGTGTTCATCGGTGTGTCCGCTCCCGGTACGCTGACGATGGAAATGGTGAAGACCATGAATCGCGACGCCATCGTGTTTGCCTGCGCAAACCCCACGCCGGAGATCTTCCCCGCTGACGCCAAGGCAGGCGGCGCGAAGGTGGTGTCTACCGGCCGCAGCGACTTCCCCAACCAGATCAACAACGTGCTGGCATTCCCCGGCATCTTCCGTGGCACGTTCGATGTGCGGGCCAGTGAGATCAATGAGGAGATGAAGATGGCTGCCGCTCAGGCGCTGGCCGACCTCATTTCCGACGAGGAACTGAACGAGGACTATATTATTCCTGCCGCCTTCGATCCCCGCGTAGGTCCGGCTGTGGCTGCTGCTGTGGCAGAGGCCGCCCGCAAGACCGGCGTGGCAAGACTGTAAAGCGAAGCGGAGGTAAAATGGGAGAAACTTTTTATATTGAACTATTCGGCTATCTGGGATCTACGCTGGTAGTCGTATCCATGCTGATGGCCTCAGTGGTAAAACTGCGCGTCATCAATATGATCGGAAGCGTGATTTCGGCCAGCTATGCGCTGATCATTGGTTCGTTTCCCTTGGCGCTGATGAATATTTGCCTGATCGCCATCAATGCCTATAATCTGCGGCGGATTTTGAAGGTGAAGAATCACTATGATCTCATTGAAACCACAGCAGACGATGGGTTTGTGCGTTATTTCCTGAGACGCTACGAGGCGGATGCTCGCAAATACTTTCCGGATTTTAGTGCCGAGGCGGCCGCAGGGGCGAAGGCCTACGTGACCTGCTGCAACGGAACGCCGGCCGGAGTGGTATTGGGCTGCGCTGACGGTGACGGACTGAAGATCATGGTGGACTACACCACGCCCACGTATCGCGACTGTTCGGTAGGCGTGTTCTTGTATCCTGCGTTGAAGGACAAGGGTTATGCTGTGCTGCGCTTTTCCGGTGCCTGCTCACAGCAGCATGTGGCATATCTGGAAAAGATGGGTTTTTCTGCCCAAGACGGCAGCTATGTGAAAACGCTGAAATAAAACTGCATATCGACTGATGGACCCTCCTGTGCTATAATGAGCTGAGATCATAAGCACAGGAGGGTCTTTTGTGAGCGAAGTGAATAACAATCAAAAAAGGCCTTTGTGCGTGGGAATTCTGGCCCATGTAGATGCGGGAAAAACAACCCTGAGCGAGGCAATGCTGTATCTGAGCGGCGCGGTGCGCAAATTGGGCCGCGTGGATCACGGAGATGCATTCCTTGATACCGACACTCAGGAGCGCCAGCGGGGTATCACCATTTTCTCCAAGCAGGCGCTGCTGCAGCTGCCGGATTGGGAAGTGACGCTGCTGGACACGCCGGGCCATGTGGATTTTTCGGCCGAAATGGAGCGCACACTGCAAGTGCTCGATTGCGCGATCGTGGTCATCAGCGGTACGGACGGTGTGCAGGCGCACACCCGCACGCTTTGGCAGTTGCTGGAGCGGTATGAAATACCGGCCTTTTTATTTGTCAACAAGATGGACTTAAACGGCGCCCAGCGTCAGGAATTGCTGGAACAGCTGCAGCAGCGGCTGGGCAGCGGCTGCGTGGATTTTGGCGCAGACGAGGCTGTGCGGCATGAGGCGGTGGCCATGTGCGATGATGAGGCGCTGGAGGAGTTTTTGGGCAGCGGCAGCGTAGCAGACGAAACGGTGCGCAGCCTGGTGGCGGAGCGCAAAGTGTTTCCCTGTCGATTCGGTTCTGCGCTGAAACTGCAGGGTGTGGAAGAATTTTTGCAGACGTTGGCGCAATATGCGCCGCGCAAGAAGTATCCTGACCGTTTCGGTGCCCGTGTGTTCAAAATTTCCCGGGATATACGTGGCGAACGGTTGACGTGGATGAAAGTTACCGGCGGCACACTGCGGGCGAAAATGGCGCTGCAGGGCGGTACAGATGAGAAGTCCTGGGAGGAAAAAGCGGATCAGCTGCGCCGTTACAGCGGCAGCAAATACCAGATGACAGACGAGGCGGCGGCCGGTACAGTAGTGGCGGTGACAGGCCTTGCCCACACCTATCCCGGACAGGGTCTGGGCTTTGAGACCAGAGACACCGTGGCCATGCTTGAGCCGGTGCTCAACTACCGGTTGGAATTGCCGGAGGGTACAGATCCCCATACAGTACTTCCCAAGCTGCGGCAGCTAGAGGAGGAAGACCCTGAACTGGCTGTTGTATGGAATGAGCGCTGGCAGGAGATCCACGTGCGCCTGATGGGGCCGGTGCAGCTGGAAGTGCTGCAAAAGCAGGTAGAGGAGCGGTTTGGCCTGTCTGTCACCTTTGGTACGGGCAGTATTGTATATAAAGAGACCATTGCCGCGCCGGTAGCCGGCTGTGGACACTTTGAGCCGCTGCGCCATTATGCCGAGACCCATCTGCTGTTGACTCCGGGCGAGCGGGGCAGCGGCGTGCAGGTGGATTCTGCGTGCCCTACAGATCAGCTGGATCTCAACTGGCAGCGCCTTGTGTTGACCCATTTGACCGAGCGCAGCCATCCCGGTGTGCTGACCGGCTCTCCGTTGACGGATGTAAAGATCACGCTGACAGCAGGTCGCGCCCACCTGAAACACACCGAGGGCGGCGACTTTCGACAGGCCACTTACCGCGCCGTGCGGCAGGGCTTGATGGGTGCCCAGAGCATCTTGCTGGAACCATGGTACGACTTTCGGCTGGAGGTGCCCCACAATTGCGTAGGACGCGCTATGACCGATGTGCAGAACATGGGCGGCAGTGTGGGTGATCCGGAGATGTGGGGCGATATGACGGTTCTGACAGGTCGTGGGCCGGTAGCGCAGCTGCAGAACTACTGGCAGGAGGTGGCGGTTTACACCCGCGGACTGGGGCGTCTGAACTGCACACTGCGGGGTTATGAGCCGTGCCACAACGCACAGGAGATCATCGCGGCCATTGGCTATGAGCCGGAGCACGACACGGATAATCCGGCGGACTCCGTCTTCTGCTCCCACGGAGCCGGTGTCAATGTGAAGTGGGATGAAGCGCCGCAGCACATGCATGTGGCAAGCAATATTTCCCTCGCTGAGCCGACTGCGGAAGAGACGGAAGCTCCGGTGCGCCGCCGCGTATATGACGGTGCAGCAGAGGATAAGGAACTGCAGGCGATCTTTGAAAGGACCTACGGCAAGACGGAACGGCGGGATTTCCGGCCACCACCCAAGGTGCAGCGCACGGAGCTGAAAGACAGCTACCACATCCGCGACCAGAAGGACGGTGCGGATTATCTGCTGGTGGATGGATACAACATCATCTTTGCCTGGGACGAGCTGAAGGCGCTGGCGCAGGTGGATCTGGCGTCAGCCCGCAGTGCGCTGGAAGATATCCTGGCAGATTACCGCGGTTTTCGCCGCTGTCAGGTGATACTGGTGTTTGATGCGTATAAAGTCAAACGCAACCCCGGCAGCGTGGAAAAGAGAAACGGCATCCACGTGGTCTACACAAAAGAGGCGGAGACGGCAGATATGTATATCGAGAAAGCCAGCTACCGCCTGCAAAAGGAACATCGGGTGCGCGTGGCTACCTCCGACGGGTTGGAGCAGTTGATCGTGCTGGGCCACGGGGCGCTGCGTTTGTCGGCAGAGGCGTTCCATGCTGAGGTGGAGGACACCCGCGGCCAGATCGCGGAGCTGGTGCGGCAGTCCAATTTGAAAAATAAGGGTGCGAACCGGGCGAAGATCCGGGAATAAAAAAGGCGCGGAATCTCCGCGCCTTTTTGAAAAAGTACTTGACCCTGACGTTTCGTCATAGCCTATACTTCTTTTGTGAGGTGAGCGATATGAAGATGCAAATCAAAGAATTTGCCGAGTTGGCGGGGGTCAGCGTGCGCACGCTGCATTATTACGATGAGATCGGGTTGCTGGAGCCTGCTTTTATCGAAAGAACCACGGGTTATCGTTATTACGATGAAAATTCCCTTCTTCGGATGCAGGAGATCCTCTTTTACCGCGAACTGGACTTTTCCTTAAAGAGCATCGGCGAGATTTTATCATCACCGCATTATGACAAGAATCGGGCGTTGAAAGAGCAAAAAACGCTGCTTATACTCAAAAAAGAGCGGCTGGAACAGCTGATTGGCGCTATCGACGGAGCGTTGAAAGGAGAAAACGTGATGAAGGCATTTGACAACAGCAAGATGGAGCAGTATATGGCGCAGGCCAAGGAGCGCTGGGGAAAGAGCGCGGCATGGTGCGAGTTTGAAGAAAAGTCTGCCGGACGCACACCCCAGACGGAGAAAGATCTGAGCGAGCAGCTGATGGGCTTTTTTGCGCAGCTGGGTACGCTGCGGGATGAAGCGCCTGACAGTGAAGTGGTGCAGCAGACTATCGCGGCGCTGCAGCAGTTTATCACCGACCACTATTATACCTGCACAAAAGAGATTCTGCGAAACCTGGGGCTGATGTATACCGCCATCGGCAGCATGAAGGACAACATCGATGCGCGAGGCGGCGCCGGTACGGCAGAGCTGGCGCAGAAGGCCATTGAGATCTATTGCGAGAAATGAGAAAAGCGGCCTGTGGGCCGCTTTTCTTTTCCCGGGGAATAAAAAAAGGTTGTGTTGTGGTGGACGGCTGTACTATAATAAGAAAAACTGATGATATGGAGGCGCCTATGAATCGCATCAGCAAAGAAAACTATTATCTCGACATCGCCGAGACGGTATTGGAACGTGCCACTTGTCTGCGCCGCGTTTATGGCGCCATCATCGTCAAGAATGATGAGATCATCTCCACCGGTTACAACGGCGCACCCCGCGGACGCAAGAACTGCGTGGACATGGGTTACTGCACCCGCGAGGCCATGCAGGTGCCCCGCGGCGAGCGGTATGAGCTGTGCCGCAGCGTTCACGCCGAGGCCAACGCCATCATCTCCGCCAGCCGCCGCGATATGGTGGGCGGCGATATCTATCTGGTGGGCCGCAATGCTCAGACGGGGGAGCTTCTGCACGATGCCACCTCCTGCGCCATGTGCCGCCGCATGATCATCAACGCAGGACTTGCCCGGGTAGTCATTCGCAACACCCCCACCGAGTTTGAGGTGGTGGATGTGCAGGAATGGATTGACAGTGACGACACCATGCTGCCGGAAAGTGACTGTGGCTGCGGCTGCGGAAAGTAAAAGAAAAAAGACACGGCTTACTGCCGTGTCTTTTTGTTTATGCGGCGGGGACGAAGAGAGCGATCAGCTCGGCGCAGCGGTCCACTTCAATACAGCTGCAGGTGATGGTATACATGTAATTGCCGCGCTGGATATAGACATAGAGCTCATAGTGGGGCACATGGACCATTTCCGAGGTGAGGTAAACGGAGGGGTAGCTTTGTCCGGCCACCTCCGTGGTGCCCTGCTGAACCTCCACGTTTTCCAGAGCGTAGACGTCAGCCATTTTGGCCAGGTGTGTGGCCTGAGATTCGGCATAATCCTGGGCGTTGATATCACTGTCGTAACGAATGCGCAGGTCTTCCACCGCTACGCGAAGAATCGTACGATCGGCATCGGCGGCGTAGAGCTCGTAGACAGACTGGCCGGCGTTGAGGATCTCCTCGATCTGGGTGCGGTTATTGAGGTCCTGCTCCAGTCCGATGACGGACTCATAGTTCTCGGGTCCGTAAAGCAGCCACTGGTCATTGAGGGTGACGGAAAGACCCAGCTGAGAGCCGGTGTAAGTAAAATCTTCGGTGATGCCGGGGGTGTAGCCGGACTGGTCGTAGGTGACGGTCTCGCCGCAGCCGGACAGGACAAGAGAAAGTGTCACCAGCAGCGCCGGGATCAAGAGTCTGCGCAGTTTCATAGAATGCTCCTTGGGTGGTAGTTTCGTTTATTTTAGCAAAAAATGATGAACAAATCAACGCGGGAAAAGAAAAAAGACACGGCAAAAGCCGTGTCTTTTATTTCGTGCAACTTATTCGGTCACGAAGGGCAGCAGAGCGATCTGACGAGCGCGCTTGATGGCCTCGGTCAGCTGCCGCTGATGCATGGCGCAGGTACCGGTGGTTCTGCGGGGCAGAATCTTGGAGCGCTCGGAAATGAAGCGACGCAGCTTGGCGGCGTCCTTATAATCGATATACTCGCACTTGTCAACGCAGAACTGGCAAACCTTTTTGCGCTTGCGGTTAGCACCGCGGGGTGCTCTATTTTCGCGTTCCATAGCCATGGAAGGTTCCTCCTTTATATTATTACGTGTGCTCTTGGCACGGATCAGAACGGCAGGTCGCCGTCCTCCTCATCGATCTCGGCGAAAGCGGAAGCACCGCCCATAGGAGCGCTGTAGCCGCCCATGGGAGCGCCGTAGGCGGGAGCGTAATCGCTGCCGGCACCGTCGCGCTTGGAATCGCCAAAATAGATGTTGTCGGCAACCACTTCCGCGCTTCTGCGGTTGTTGCCGTCCTTGTCTTTCCACTCACGGATCTGCAGGCGACCCTCCACCACGGCCATGCGGCCCTTGGTGAAATACTTTGCCACAAACTCGGCGGTGGAGCGCCATGCGACCACATCGATAAAATCGGTCTCCTTCTCGCCGGACTGGGACTTGAAGTCACGGTCAACGGCCAGAGAGAAGCTGGTCACGGCGGTACCGCTCTGGGTGCGGCGCAGCTCGGGATCGCGGGTCAGACGA
>JAZRRQ010000054.1:0-2497 GCA_045650885.1 Vescimonas sp.
GCCGTGCCGGAGTCCACCTCGATGCCGTTGCAGTTGGCCAGCAGCAAATCGCAGTTATAGATGGCTTTGAGATCCATGTAAAGGCAAGCAGCCTTCACCAGATCGGTACTCTCATCGGTGATGACGATCTCCTGCGGCAGAAAGGTGGTATACCCTTTCGCGCGCAGCGCGTCGGAGTTGACCTGATTGGTATAGCGGTCACCTTCGTTGAACAGAGGCCCTGCCATATAGATGCGCTTCTTGCCCTCTTCATAGGGCTGCATATACTTGTCCAGCGCCGCCACCGTCAGTCCGTCGGTAATTTCCGTCCACTCCTTGGAAAAGAGGACAGATTCCGTGCCGTACTTCTCGGCAAAGACGGGATGGACCGCTCCATTCTTCTCATATAGAGCATACAGACTGTCGGTCTTGCTTCCCACATAGTACTTCATCGTATCTTTCTTCCTTTCTCAATATCAAAAGTGAACGAACCAGGCAACCACCCGCCGTATCACGCGGTACATCGGCCCTTCCAGTTCTTTTTTTGCATCCTGCAGATGGCGTCGTATGGGCAGGTGTTGGGGACAGTGCTGCTCACACTTGCCGCAGCCCACGCAGTTGGATGCCGAGGTAGGTGTCTTGCGCAAGGCGGTGCACATCATGTAGTCAAAAAAGGCAGCTGCCTTACCCTCAGCACTGCGGCGATTCCATGCCGCAAAGGTGCCAGGGATATCCACCTGTTTCGGACACGGCATGCAATAGCCGCAGCCGGTACAGCCCACCTTCATCCCGGCGTTGATGGCCTCCACCACGCGCTGCAGCATGGTCTCCTCGTCCGTGCCCAGTTCGCCCACACGGGTGGTGGCAGCGGTTTGGACATTTTCCTGCACCATGTCCAGCGTGTTCATGCCGGAGAGAACCACTGTCACCTCCGGCTGGTTCCACAACCACTTGAGCGCCCACTGCGCCGGCGTATACCGGGCAGGGTGCGCATCAAAAATTTCCTGCGCTGCTTTGGGCAGGCGGTTGACCAGCTTGCCGCCGCGCAGCGGCTCCATGATGATGACAGCCAGTCCCTTTTGATGGGCATGGCGCAGACCGCGGCGGCCGGCCTGGGAGTGTTCGTCCATATAATTATACTGGATCTGGCAGAAGTCCCAGTCATAGGCATCTACCAGGCGGCAGAACATATCGGAGTTGCCGTGATAGGAAAAGCCAATCTGGCGGATCTGGCCGGAGGCCTTCTTCCCTTCGATCCACTCCCGGATACCCAAATCGCACAGACGCTGCCATGTATCCACGTCGGAGAGCATATGCATGAGGTAATAGTCCACGTAGTCGGTACGCAGGCGGCGCAATTCCTCATCAAACAATTTATCCAGCTGCTGGCGGCTGCGGATAAGATAGTGGGGCAGCTTGGTGGCGATATGCACCTTGTCCCGCACGCCGTTTTTCTCGAAGATCTCGCCAATGGCACTCTCGCTGCCGGGATAGATATACGCCGTGTCGAAGTAGTTCACACCGCCCTCGATGGCAGCCATGATCTGCTGCTCCGTCTGTTCCATGTCGATGCCGGTGACCCCCTTTTGAAAGCGCATACAGCCAAAGCCCAGCGCCGAAAGTCGGTTACCGTATCGATCCGCACGATATTCCATATCTTCCTCTCCCCTCTTTTCTTTTTTTCATCATACCACACCTCACCCGCCGGCGCAACGATGGATCTCCCGGCCGACTTTTCTTTACAGTGGGGCTCTTTTTGTGTTATACTGTCGAAAATTCCCGGCAGTATCCATGCCAAAGGAGACAATAAGATGAAACATTTCCAGTGGACTGTCACCGGCAGCGACGGATTTGACCACAGCGTCACACTTACACGCAGCGTCTGGAGCAACAAGCTGACCATTACCATAGACGGCGCAGAAACGGTAGTCAAACCCCGCAGCCAACAGGTTATGACCGGCATCATCGACCACACGCTGCCGGTAGGCGGCAAAACATGCCATCTGGTGGTGATGGGCCAACAGGCAGATCTGGCGGTAGACGGACAATATCTCACCGCCAAGCGTCCGTACCTGCCCTACAGGACGCGGCCCAAATGGGTTTGGATCTTCTGGATCCTGTGCCTTGCCGTGGGCGCCATGGGCGGCGCGCTGCCCTGGCTCATCGGCCTGACGGCGGCCATCCAGTGCGGCCGCACCGCCGTTTCTCCCTATATAGACGAGAAGAAGAAATTGCGCATCTGTATCGGCATCACCGTGGCGGCGTGGGCGGCGCTGGCGCTCTCCATCCTTGCGCTCGCTCTGCTTCTTTCCTAAAGCCGTAAAAACTCACGGAGTTTTGCTGCTTGCGGTGCAAGAGAATCAAATTCGTTTTCCACCGCGACATGCGCGCGCCGGAAGAAAATTGACAAAAAATCCCCTCTGCCATGGCAGAGGGGGTTTTGTTTGTTACTTGGCGGGGCGGGGCCGGGAGAACTTGGCGGTCTCCCCCCTGGGGGTCACCACGGAGCCCAGAGCCA
>JAZRRQ010000055.1:0-3137 GCA_045650885.1 Vescimonas sp.
ATGGTTTAGTTTTTTAGGGGATGGGGTGGGACGGGGCAAAACGCCGGCAGGGGCAAGTCCCCGCCCTACGGGGTGGAGCGGCAGCCGAGGCAGGGCGATTGCAAACGGACCGTTGGGGACGCCGGTCCCTACAGGCTGCCGTTCCCACGTCCTTCCCTGCCGCAAAAAAGCGGTGGAAAATGGCTTTACAGCGGGAAAAATATTCGGTATAATAAATTGTTATTTTATGTGCAAAGGAGGGTGTGGGATGAAGATCAACCAGATCAAGGCGGGCGCCATCATGTCCTATCTTTCCATGGGTCTGAGCACCGTCATCTCTCTGGTCTATACCCCCATCATGATCGCCCGCCTGGGCGACAGTGAGTACGGCGTTTACAATCTGGTTCTGCCCATTATCTCCTACCTCAACCTCCTGAGCTTCGGTCTGGGCAGCGCCTATGTGCGCTACTACTCCCGCTATAAGGTGGAGGACAACCACGAGGGTATGGCCCGCATCAACGGCATGTTCCTGACCACCTATTCGGTGCTGGGCACGCTGGTGCTGATCATCGGCTTTACCCTGTCGTTCTACGGCTCTGTCATCTTCGGCAGCAAGCTGACGGCGGAGGAAGTGGCGCTGGGCGAGAAGCTGCTGCGCATCATGACCGTCAACGCCGCCCTCTATTTCCCGGTGAGCGTTTTTGAGTCCCATGTGACCATCAACGAGCGGTATCTGTTCCAGAAGATCGTCTACATGGGTCGTCAGGTGCTCAACCCCCTCATTATGATCCCCCTGTTGCTGCTGGGCTTCCGCTCCGTGACCATGACGGTGACGGCGCTGGTCTTCACCGTCCTCAGCGGCGTTATCAACATCTACTACTGCTTCGCTAAGCTCCACATGCCTTTCCGCTTCGGTAAGTACGACTTCAAGCTCATGCGCGAGATGATGGGTTATACGTTCTATGTCTTTTTGGGCATCGTGGTGGAGAACATCAACTGGAGCATCGACCGGCTGATGATGGGCTGGGTACACGGCACCACCGCCGTCACCATCTACACGGTGGCCAGCCAGCTCAACGTGTTCTACCTGTCCTTCTCCAACGCTGTCACCAATGTGCTCACCCCCCGCGTGCACCGCATGGTGGCTCAGAACCAGTCCAACAAGGATCTGACCCGACTCCTCACCAAGGCAGGACGGCTGCAGTTCATTCTGCTGGCCTGCATTTTCCTCGGCTTCGTGGCGGTGGGCGAGACGTTCGTGGTGCTCTGGGGCGGCGCTGAGCAGTTCCGCGTGGACTATATCGTCACGCTCCTCCTCTTTGCATCCATCATCATCCCCGCCATCCAGACGGTGGGCATCGAGATCCAGCGTGCCAAGAATATGCACAAGTTCCGCTCCATCACCTATCTGATCGTGGCCGTCATCAACGCGCTGCTGCTGTGGCCTGCCTGCTATTTCTTCGAGGGCATCGGCGCTGCCGCCTGCGTGCTGCTGACCACCCTGTTCGGTCAGGTTGTCCCCATGAACTGGTATTACCATAAGCATATCGGACTGGACATCCCCTGGTTCTGGAAGAAGATCCGCCAGCTGCTGCCCAGCATGATCGTGCCTGCCGCCGTGGCGGTGTGCATCGCCCTGTTCGCCCGTGTGGAGAGCTATTTCCATATCATGCTCTGGGGCTGCGTGTTCGTAGCGGTGTACGCTGTGTTCTTGTGGCTGTTCGGCCTCAACCGCTATGAGCGGGATCTGGTGATGGGCCCTGTGGGCAAGATTATGGCTCGGCTGAAGAGGAGATAAGGCCATGGCACGGAAAAACAGCCGCAATACCAAGGGCCGCATCGTCTCGGCCGCGTGGAAGCTCTTTTATGAGCAGGGTTACGAGAACACCACCGTGGAGGAGATCATCGCCGAGTCCGGTACCTCCAAAGGTTCTTTCTACCACTATTTCGGCGGCAAGGATGCGCTGCTGGAAACACTGTCCATGATCTTCGACGAGAAGTATGAGGAGCTGCAGGCGGTGGCCGAGTCTATGGACGCAGTGGCGGCGCTGACCTTCCTCAACCGGGAACTGTTCACCATGATCGATAACCGCATCCCGCTGGAGATTCTGGCCCGACTTCTCAGCAGCCAGCTGGTGACCCGCGGTGATAAGCATCTGCTCGACCGCGACCGCACCTACTTCCGCCTGCTGCACCGCATCGTGCGCCGCGGACAGGAGAAGGGCGAGCTGCGCAGCAACATCACCGCCAACGAGATCGTCAAGGGCTACGCCATGTTTGAGCGTGCGCTGATGTACGACTGGTGTCTGGCGGGCGGTGAATACGCCCTGGGCAAGTACGCCGCCGACATGATGCCCACCTTTTTGGAGGGCTACCGGGTGCGCCGGTAAAAATATTTTTTCGGAATAATTTTGTATCTAATAATCGTACAGTTAAAAACTGAGTGTTTGCAAGGGTTACAGAGATTTTTATGAAACGCCGTACAGAATTCGTTCTGTACGGCGTTCTCTATTTACGTCTGGTGAAAAGTGTGGTATACTGTCACACGTTAAAACCGGTACGCAGTACCGAAGGTTAGTTAGGAGAAAACAAAATGTCCTTCAACACTGAAATTATCGTATTTATTGCCTACCTGGTATTCATGCTGGGTATCGGCGTGTTCTTTTTCCTCCGCAGCAAGGACGGCGGCGACAAGACCTACTTCCTGGGCGGCCGCCAGATGGGTCCCTGGGTCTCGGCACTGAGCGCCGGCGCCAGCGATATGAGCGCCTGGGTGCTGATGGGTCTGCCCGCCTCCATCTACGCTGCCGGTATCGGCCAGGCCTGGATCGCCATCGGCCTGGGCATCGGCTATACCATCAGCTGGCTGGTGGAAGCGCCCCGTCTGCGCAGCTTCTCCATCGTGGCCAATGACTCCATCACCATCCCCCAGTATCTGACCAACCGCTTCCTCTCCAAGAGCAAGCTGCTGCAGATCATCTGTGCCGTCATCTTCCTGGTGGCCTACACCGTGTACGCCGCCTCCTCCATCAAGGCCTGCGGCACTCTCTTCAACCCCGTCATCGGCATGGATGCCACCGTGGCTATGTACCTTGCCGCCTTCATCATCATCAGCTACACCTTCCTGGGCGGCTTCAATGCCGTATGCTGGACCGACT
>JAZRRQ010000056.1:0-2085 GCA_045650885.1 Vescimonas sp.
CCGATGATGCCCAGCGTCTTGTGATAAAGCTCAGGACCCACGAAAGCGGACTTGGCTTTTTCCACCAGACCGGCAACTTCAACGCCGGCATCCACCTGCTCGCGCACCCAAGAGATGGAACCATCCACATCGCGCGAGGCAATCAGCATACCGCACAGCACCAGTTCTTTGACGGCGTTGGCGTTGGCACCGGGGGTGGAGAAGACCACAATGCCCTTTTCCCAGCAGCGGTCCAGAGGAATATTGTTCACGCCGGAGCCGGCACGGGCAATGGCCAGCAGCCCGGCGGGGAAATCATACTCATGGAGTTTGGCAGAGCGCACCAGAATGGCGTGCTCGTCGTTGTGGGCGTCGCTGACATCATATTTGGCAGTGTCGAAGGTGTTCAGGCCCACGGGGGAGATCTTGTTCATGGTTTTGATGCGGTACATGGAAAGTCCTCCAAAATTTGGCCGGCCACAGTAGGCCGGAATACTTGGCCGGGAACGTGCGGCGCCGGCGCCGCTTCCTCGGTCAGCACCTTCATTATAGGAGAGTTTTGTGGTATGGTCAACAGCAACAACGACAAATTATGGCAGGGATCGGATCATTCTTTGGTGCAAAAAAACATGAAAACCAACACATTTGAACGTTGTGATAAAAATTTGTTAAGATGAGAAAAATACAGTAAGTTCCTGTTGCTTTTCTGCTGTTGTACCCTTATAATGAAGCTGTATGAGTTTGTGAGAAAAAAGACAAACATGTGAAAATATATAGTTTTCGGAGGGTCAGAAGGACATATGAGAAACTTTGACTGCAGTATTGCGGATATGCGCAAGCGCGTATTTGCTGAGGTAGCCAAGCTTGCGTATGAGGGCGGCGACTATTACAAGCGTATGGAGCGCCTGCCTTATGAGATCCTGCCCGGCGAGGTGGGAAAGGAGCGCGAGTCCATCTTTCTGGAGCGTGCCATCGTGGGTGAGCGGATCCGCTTGGCCATGGGTCTGCCGCTGCGGCAGATGGATGAGTATATGGAGCTGTCTGACGGCGTGGAAGAGAGCGCCGTGGCGGAGAAGTACTATGATCCTCCGCTGGTGAACATCATCAAGTTCGCCTGCCATGCCTGCCCCGAGACTCATTATAAAATCACCAATGGCTGTCAGGGTTGTATTGCCCGCCATTGTCAGCGCGCCTGTCCTCGGGATGCCATCTATTTTGAAAACGGCCGTGCCCACATCGACCAGAGCAAGTGCATTAAGTGCGGCAAGTGCAAGGCGGCCTGCTCCTATCAGGCGATCATCAAGTTTGAACGCCCCTGTGCCGAGGCTTGCGGCATGGATGCTATCGGTAAGGATGAGCAGGGCCGCGCCGTGATCAATCAGGACAAGTGTGTCTCCTGCGGTATGTGTCTGGTGAACTGCCCCTTCGGCGCCATCGTGGACAAGGGTCAGCTGTTCCAGCTGGTTCACTCCATCAAGCGTGGCGACAAGGTCATCGCCATCATCGCCCCCGCCTTCTGGGGTCAGTTCGGTGAAGAGGCCACCCCCGGCAAGATCGTGCAGGCCATGAAGCAGCTGGGTTTCCACTCGGTGGAAGAAGTGGCCATCGGTGCCGACCTGTGCGCTGTGGAAGAAGCGGACGAGTTCGTGCGCCATGTGCCGGAAAAGCAGCCCTTTATGGCCACATCCTGCTGCCCTGCCTGGTCTGTGATGGCCAAGAAGGAATTCCCCGGCATTGCACCCTATATCTCCATGACCATGACCCCCATGGTTCTCACCGCCCGTCTGCAGAAGCGCAAGGATCCCAAGTGCAAGGTGGCCTTCATTGGCCCCTGCGCCGCCAAGAAGCTGGAGGCCAGCCGCCGCACCGTGCGCACCGAGGTGGACTTCGTGCTGACGTTTGAGGAACTGCGCGGTATGTTTGAGGCTAAGGAGATCGACTTCTCCCAGATCGAGGACGTGCCCGCCAACTATGAGGCTTCCGCACCCGGCGTGGGCTTTGCCGCCGGTGGCGGTGTAGCCGCGGCGGTGGAGGAGGTCATCCGCCGTACCAACCCGGAGCTGGAGGTCAAAACTGTCAGTGCCCAGGGACTGCGGGAGTGCCGCA
>JAZRRQ010000057.1:0-10917 GCA_045650885.1 Vescimonas sp.
GCCTTCATATCCTGAAAGGGCTGTACCGCGTCTTTGTACTTGTAAAACGCACTGCGGCTGATGCCCATTTTCCGTGCAGCCTCGCCCACGGTCTCCGCTTCGCCCACCTGCAGCATCCGTTTGGCCTCGGCCACCTTGATGAAGATCTCCGGCAGCGCCTCGGCAGATACGATGTAATACTTACGCTTGTTCATAGCCCTCTCCTGTTCATCCATTGAGTACATTTGTTCATATATCGTATCACACACAGCGGCAAAAAACAACCGCAATTTGTAAAAAGGAGGCATCGCCGTCATGCAGCAGCAAAAAGACTTCCTCATCCGTGTGGCCTACGGTTCCGTATGGCTGGCGGTGATCTATTTATCAGCCCGGTATGTACTGCTGTGGCTGCTGCCTTTTCTCATCGCACTGGGTCTGGCGGCGCTGGCTGAGCCGGCCATCGACTTCTGCCGGCGCAGAATGCGCTTCAAGCGCGCCTTTACCGCCGCCGTGCTGACGCTGGCGCTGTTAGTGGGGCTGTCAGCACTGGTGTGGCTGCTTCTTGAACAGCTGCTGGGTCAGGCAGTGGATCTGCTGACCAACCTGCCCGACCGTCTGACAGCTCTTCCACTGCTGCTGGATGAATTGGAAGTGCGCTTCAATACCTTCTGCGCCGCCTGTCCCGCGGCAGTGCGGATCTGGCTGGAGGATCTCCTCGAATCCCTCTCCGTGCAGCTGCCGGTGCTGCTGCAGTCATTCTCCGCCCGCTGTCTTTCTTTTGTCACCGCCGCGCTGGGTAAACTCCCTCAGGCCTTCCTTTTTTGCGCCACCACAGCGCTGGCCGTTTTTTTCACTGCCGGCAGCTACCCCACCATCTGCGCCTTTTTCCGCCGCCAGCTGACTCCCGCCGGGCTCACCACCGCCCGCGGCGTCAAGGAAAACCTTTTCATCACGCTGGGTAAATGGTTGCGCTCAGAGCTGACACTCATCTCCATCACCTTCGCCCAGCTTTTGGCCGGTCTGGTACTGCTGCGCCAGCCCTATGCCCTGCTTTTGTCGTTTCTCATCGCCTTCATTGATGCTCTGCCGGTCTTCGGAACCGGCACCGTGCTCATCCCCTGGATCCTTTTAAGCTGCATCACCGGACAGGTACCCTATGGCATCGCACTCGCGGCACTGTATGCCGTGATCACGCTGGTTCGCACCGTGTTGGAGCCCAAAATTGTGGCCGCTCAGGCAGGTCTTCCGCCGCTGGCAGCGCTGCTGGCCATGTACGTAGGGTTCTGTACGCTGGGTGTGGCGGGGATGCTCCTTTTCCCCATCGCGCTGCTGTTTATCAAGCAGCTCCACGACGCAGGCTACCTGCGCCTGTGGAAATAGCTTTCCTTTTGGCAAAATACGTGATATACTGCCTGCAACGATGTATTTTTTTCGGAGGTAGCAGGCCATGAACAAACAGCGAAAAGCAGACCTCCTGCTGGTGCTGATCACCGCCTTTTGGGGCACATCCTATTTTCTCACCGACCTGTGTCTGGAGACCATGCCCCCCCTCTCTTTAAATGCTTTCCGCTTTCTGGTGGGTTTCGCTGTGCTGGCGTTGGTCTATCTGCCCCAGCTGCGCCGCATCTCCGGCAAAACCTGGCTCTACGCCGTGCTGATCGGTCTTTCGCTGGTGATGGTGTATACCTGCTATGTCTACGGTATTATGCACACCTCCATCTCCAACGCCGGCTTTATCTGCGCCCTGCCGGTGATCTTCACGCCGCTTCTGGAACTGGTGGTACTGCGCAAAAAGCCCAGCCGCCGCTTCGCACTGGCGCTGCTGATCTGCACCGTGGGTCTTGCCCTGATGACACTGAGCGACACGTTCCGTCCCGCGCTGGGCGATATCATCTGCATGGGCACTGCCTTTTTCTATGCGGTGGATCTGCTGCTCACCGACCGCGCCGTCCGCGACCCGGAAGTAAATCCGCTGCAGCTTGGTGTATGCCAGCTGGGCGTGGTAGGCGTTGTGATGTTGATTCTTACCCTGGTGCTGGAAACGCCGCAACTGCCCACTACCCTCGCCACCTGGGGTGCCGCACTGTTTTTGGCAATCCTGTGTACCGGTGTGGCCTTTGTGGTGCAGGCCGTGCAGCAGCAGTATACCACCGCCAGCCATGTGGGTCTCATCTTCACCCTCGAACCCCTCTTCTCCGCCATCGTGGCCTACTTCTTCGCCCATGAGGTGCTGGGCCTGCGCGGTTATATCGGTGCGGCGCTGATGATGCTCAGCCTCGTGCTGATGGAAGTGGACGTGGGCGCATGGCTCAAACAAAAACTGACAAAAAAACCGTGAGCACACCGCTCACGGTTTTTTTATCGTTCCTGATCGCCTTCCCCTTGGGGGGAAGGCGTCGGCGCAAGCCGACGGATGAGGGGGGCAATCTCCTCAGCGCTTCGTTACCCACCCCAGCAGCACGTCTTTCTCATTTTCCAGCTCTCCTGTCGCCACGCGGTCGAGAAGGACGTCCAGCATCTGGCCAATGGCACGCCCACGCAGTCCCAGCGCCATCAGGTCACGGCCATTTACTGCGAGGTCGCGCAGGGTGAAGCAGGTCTCTTGCGCCAAAAGGCCGTCCAGCGCCGCTTCCACCGCGTCCAGCTGCTGCGTCTGCCAGGCAAAATCGGGATGGCACGCCGAGGCGTCGGAGCGCTTCACGATAAGCAGCTGCCGCAGCGCCTCCTCACCCAACTGCCGCAACGCCCGGCCTACCGCCTTTTCCGTAGGCTCGATCTGCCGCATGTGCCACCCGATCAGAAGCTCGATGCGCGCCGCCGTCTTTTTGTCAAACCGCAGCCGTGCCATGATCTCCGCTGCCATCTGCGCGCCCAATTCATCGTGGCCGTAGAAGTGACCCACGCCCACCTCGTCCACGCTGAAGCAGGCCGGTTTCCCCAGATCATGCAGCAGCATGGTCCAGCGCAGCAGTTTATCCTTGGGCGCTGCCGCCACCGCATGAGCGGTATGCTCCCACACATCGTACAAATGGTGATAGTTTTGCTGGTCAAATCCCACACAGGGCAATATTTCCGGCAGAAAAACACCAAAAACATCACTCCACTGTGTTAAAATCTCCGCCGCGCTGTCGCCCATCAGCAGCTTTTCCATCTCCTCACGAAGCCGCTCGGCCGCGATGTGGGATAGAAGCGGCGCGCAGCGGTGCATGGCCTGCGCCGTCTTTTCCTCGATGGCAAATCCCAGCACACCTGCAAAGCGCAAGCCGCGCATGATGCGCAGGGCATCCTCTGTAAACCGCCGCTGCGGCTCGCCCACGCAACGGATGATCCCCGCCGCCAGATCCGCCCGGCCACCGTGAGGATCATGCAGTGCACCCCGCAGGTCCATAGCCATGGCGTTGACAGTGAAATCCCGTCGCTGCAGATCTTCGTAAAGATCTGTGGAAAAGCGCACACTGTCGGGACGGCGATGGTCGGTGTATGCCCCGTCTGCGCGGAAGGTCGTCACTTCAAAGACTTCGCCGCCGCTGCGTACCGTCACGGTGCCGTGCTGCAGTCCTGTAGGGATGGCGAAGCCGTCAAAAAGCGCCAGCGTCTCTTCCGGCCTTGCAGACGTGGTGATGTCATAGTCGTGGGGCAGCACACCACGCAGCAGGTCACGCACGCAGCCGCCCACCAGATACGCCTGATGGCCCGCCGCTTCCAGCGCCGCCAGCACTTGTTTTGCTTCCTGTGCAAACATCCCATCGTCCCCCTTCCCGCTTTTTCGGTTGCACTTGTTTCGCATTTATAGTATAATCTATTTTGAAATAAAATGCAAACTGCAGCTTTGCGCTGCTTTTTTGAGGAGGAAAGTTTATGTCCCTTTCCAAAGTGGATATTCACGAGTATATGAAACCCGGTGTCCGGGTGCATCTGGCCGGTATCGGCGGCGTGTCCATGTGCCCGCTGGCGGAAGTGCTGCGCGGTATGGGTCTTGCCGTACAGGGCTCGGATATGTCCGAAAGCCCCACGGTGCAGCATCTGCGCAGCCTGGGTATTCAGGTGGATGTGGGCCACAGCGCCGAGAATCTGCGCAATTGCGATCTCGTCATCCGCACCGCCGCCATCCACAACGAAAACCCCGAAATTGCCGGTGCCATCGCTCGCGGCATCCCGGTTTACGAGCGCGCCGAGGCTTGGGGCGCCATTATGCGCCAGTATGAGAACGCCCTGTGCATCTCCGGCACCCACGGTAAGACCACCACCACTTCCATGGCCACCCACATCTTCATGGCAGCGCAGGCTGATCCCACCGTGATGATCGGCGGCACGCTGCCCCTGCTGGGCGCCGGCTACCGCGTGGGCGAGGGTGATACCATCATCCTCGAATCCTGCGAATACTGCAACTCTTTCCACAGTTTCTTCCCCACCGTGGCCGTCATCCTCAATGTGGAAGCCGACCATCTGGATTTCTTCCGTGATCTGGAAGATGTGGAAAACTCCTTCCGCAAGTTCGCCGCATTGGTACCGGAGCGCGGCTATGTCATTGCCAACGCCGATGACGAGGGCGCCATGGACTCCGTCCGTGGCCTCGGCCGTGAGATCTTCACCTTCGGCCTGCGCGATGCCCGCTGCACCGCAGGTAATGTGGCCTTCCACGACGGCTTCCCCAGCTTCGACATTCTGGTGGATGGCGCATTCTACGCCCATGTGGATCTGCAGGTGGCAGGCCGCCATAACATCCTCAACGCGCTGGCCGCTGCCTCTGCCGCCTGGGTACTGGGCATCCCCGGTGAAGCCGTGGGTCGCGGTCTGGCTACCTTCACCGGTGCCGGCCGTCGTTTTGAGCATAAGGGTACTTTCAACGGCGCCGAGGTCTACGACGACTATGCCCACCATCCCGGTGAGCTCCACGCCCTGCTGACCACTGTGAAGACGCTGCCCTATGAGCGCATCATCTGCGCCTTCCAGCCCCACACCTACACCCGCACCCACGCCCTCTTTGATGAGTTTGTGCAGGAGCTGCAGCTGCCCGATGTGACCATCGTGGCGGAGATCTATGCCGCCCGTGAGCGCAACGATCTGGGCATCTCCAGCCGCGATCTGGTAGCCAAGATCCCCGGCAGCATCTACTGCGCCACTCTGGCCGAAATCACCGAAGAACTGGCAAAAATCGCCCGCCCCGGCGATCTGATCCTCACCGTCGGCGCCGGTGATATCGTAAAAGCAGGCGAAAACTTGGTATCCCTTCAAAAATAAGCAAGCTTATTTTTGAGTTTTTGCGGCTTGCTGCGGCGGCAAGTGCCCTTGGGGTACACTCGCTGCGCTCGCACACTTGCAAGCCGAGCAGTGTTTTCCGTCGCGCACATGTCGCTTCGGAAAACAAATCAAACTTTATTCGGCGGCAAGCCGCCGAAGTCTGCGACGCTGTTTACACAAGAAAGGTATTGCGTTATGACCATTTCCCCCATTTACACCGGCGCGCCGCAAGACGAGCGCTGCGCCGTGGAGCAGCAGGCCTACGCCCTGCTGGATGAGCTCCATATCCCCTATACCCGCGTGGACCACGACGAAGCCGCCACCATGGACGACTGCGTGGCCATCGGCGATGTGCTGGGCGTGGATATCTGCAAGAATCTGGTGCTGACCCCCCGCAACCGCAGCGCCTTTTACCTGCTGTGCCTGCCCGGTGACAAGCCGTTTCTGACCAAGGACTTCTCCAAGCAGATCGGCTCGTCCCGGTTAAGCTTTGCAACGGCTGAGGATATGTCCGAACTTCTGGGCGTACAGCCCGGCTCCGCCTCCATCCTGTCTCTCATGAACGACCCTGCCCACCGTGTCACCCTGGCCATCGACCGTCAGGTGGTGGAGGCCGAGTACTTTGGCTGCCATCCCTGCCGCAACACCTCCTCGGTGAAGCTGAAAACGGCAGACGTGCTGGACATCTTTTTGAAGCACACCGGCCATGAGCCTGTGATCGTAGAGCTGTAAGAAATGTTTTTCCCCGTGTTTTTGAGCACGGGGAAAATTTTTTTGAAAATTTTTTCATAAAAAAAGAGGATTTTGCAAAGATTTTTGGTATATTGATATGTCACCGATTTTAGGCGGCTTATTTTTTGCAGAAAGGAGGGGCACACATGGCATTTCCTCAGCATTTTTTAGATGAACTGATCGCAAGAAGCGACATTGTGGATATCGTCAGCAGCTACGTTTCCCTGCAGCGCAAGGGCAGCAATCTCTTCGGCCTGTGTCCCTTCCACAACGAAAAGACCGGTTCGTTCTCCGTGTCGCCGGACAAGCAGATCTACCACTGCTTCGGCTGCAAAAAGGGCGGCGGCGCGGTGAACTTCATCATGGAGATCGAAAACCTCTCCTACCCCGACGCCATCCGTTTCCTTGCCCAGCGGGCCGGCATGACCGTTCCCGAGGATGACCGGGACGGTATGGACAAGCTGCGCGCCCGGCTCCTCGCCCTGAATAAGGACGCCGCGCGGTACTACTATCAGGTGCTGCAGAGCGAAGAGGGCAAGGCTGTGCAAGAGTACCTCGACCGCCGCCGCATCTCGAAAAAAGTAGCGGTCAATTTCGGCATGGGCGCCGCCCCCGACAGTTGGGACAGCCTGCTGCGTGCCATGACCGCCAAGGGCTACACCAAGGCTGAGCTCATCAGCGCAGGCCTTGTGGTAAAGAATAAGAACGGCGGCCTTTACGACAAGTTCCGCAACCGTCTCATGCTGCCCGTCATCGACGTGCGGGGCGATGTGGTGGGCTTTGGCAGCCGCGTCATCGATAAGTCCGAGCCCAAGTACATGAACACCACCGAGACGCCCGTTTACAGTAAGCGCCGGGTACTCTATGGTTTGAATCTTGCCAAAAAGACCAAGCGACCCAACATCATTCTGTGCGAAGGTAACCTCGATGTGGTGACGCTCCATCAGGCCGGCTTCGACAACGCTGTGGCCTCTATGGGCACAGCGCTGACGGTGGAACAGACGCGGCTTCTGAGTCGCTACACCAAGGAACTGGTGCTGTGCTACGATAACGACAACGCCGGCCAGCTGGCCACCCAGCGTGCGCTGGAAATGCTGAAAAACAGCGAGTTTTCCGTGAAAGTCCTGCGCCTGCCCCGCCGCATGGTGGATGGCGAGGCCATCAAACAGGACGCCGACGATTTTATTAAGTATCAAGGCGCCGACGCCTTTGAGCGGCTCCTCTCCGGCAGCGAGAACGGCATCGAGTTCCGCATGGCGCAGGTAGCTGGCAAGTACGATCTTGCCGACGATCAGGCCCGCATCGCCTACGCCGCCGAGATCAGCGAGGTGCTCTCGGGCCTTGAAAACGCAGTGGAGCGGGAGGTTTATACCGTCCGCGCCGCGGAGCTGGCCAAGCTCACCCCTGAGGCCATGCGCCTGGAAGTCCAGCGTGCTTTCAAGCGCCGCATCGCCAAAGAGCGTAAGGCACGGGAACGGCGCGAGCTGAACCCCGCCATGACGGCTCAGCCTGCCAGCCGGGCGATCCGCTACGATAATCTCCGCTCCGCCATGGCAGAAGAAGGCGTGCTGCGCCTACTGCTGCGGGATGAGAGCATTTTCCCCAGTCTGTCTCCTCTGAGCGAGTCAGATTTCTCCTCGCCTCTCTTGGGCAGGATCTATACACAGTTGTGGCAGCGGCGGCAAAACGGTACCAGCGGCTCCATCGCCTTTTTGAGCGGTGAACTGAACGCCGATGAGATGAGCCACCTGACCACACTGCTGCAAAAACCGGAGTCCACCGCAGGCGCCCCACAGGCCCTGACGGACTACATACGTATCATTCGCGAAGAACGCGACAAACGGCTTGGCGCCGCCGGGAAAGACCCGCTGGCGGCGGCCATGGATAAATTCAAAGAAAAAAAGGGTTATGGAGGAAAGCGAAATGACTGAAAAACTGACCGCCGAGCAGATGGAGCAGATGGCTGATGCCCTGCTGCAGGAGGATACTGCCAAGAAGACCGCGCCGATCATCACCAAGAAGCGCGGCAAGCTGGACGAGAAGACCATCGCCGCTCTGCCCGCCGCCGCTCTGATCACCACCCACGAGAAGCTGCGCGACCTGTTCGTCAAGGGTAAGAGAAAGGGCAAGCTGGAGTCTCTGGAGCTGAGCGAAGTGCTCGACGAGATGGATCTGGACACCGAGTCCATGGACCGCATCTATGATTCTCTGGAGCAGCTGGGCATTGAAGTGGCCACCGAAGAGCTGCTGGTTGACCTGCACGATGACGGCGAGCCCGCCCTCAGCGAGATCGCCGAGATCGAAGAGGAAGAGCTGGTTGACCCCAACACGCTGGTAGATAGCTTCAACATCGATGATCCTGTCCGTATGTACCTCAAGGAGATCGGCAAGGTTTCCCTGCTGAGCGCCGATGAGGAGATCGAGCTGGCCACCACCATGTCCGCCGGTAACGAAGCTAAGGAGCGTCTGGCTGCCGCCGAAAGTACCGCCGCTCCCCTGAACGAGGAAGAACTGGCTGATCTGCATGAAGCTGTGCGCCGTGGCGCCGAGATCCGCCAGCGCCTTAAGGAACTGGAGAACGGCATCTCCACCATGAGCGAGGAAGAGATTGCTCAGGCCGCTGACGATCTGGAAGAAGCTGAGTACGCCCAGGAGCGTCTGGACGAGGTAGCCGTTGTGGCCGAGCCTCTCACCGAAGAGGAAGCTATCCGCCTGCGCGCACTGGTGAAGAAGGGCGACGCCGCCAAGCAGAAGCTGGCCGAGGCCAACCTGCGTCTGGTGGTCTCCATCGCCAAGCGCTATGTGGGCCGCGGCATGCTGTTCCTGGATCTGATCCAGGAGGGTAACCTGGGCCTCATTAAAGCTGTGGAGAAGTTCGACTACACCAAGGGCTATAAGTTCTCCACCTACGCCACCTGGTGGATCCGTCAGGCCATCACCCGCGCCATCGCCGACCAGGCCCGCACCATCCGTATCCCCGTGCATATGGTGGAGACCATCAACAAGGTCATCCGCGTTTCCCGTCAGCTGCTGCAGGAACTGGGCCACGATCCCTCTCCCGAGGAGATCTCCGCCGAGATGAATATGCCTGTGGATAAGGTCCGCGAGATCCTCAAGATTGCCCAGGAACCTGTCTCCCTGGAAACCCCCATCGGCGAGGAAGAAGATTCCCATCTGGGCGACTTCATCCCCGACGAGGGCGCATCCGAGCCCAGCGAGGCCGCCAGCTTTACCCTGCTCAAGGAGCAGCTGGTAGAGGTGCTCAGCACCCTGACCCCCCGCGAGGAGAAGGTTTTGAAGCTGCGCTTCGGCATCGAGGATGGCCGCACCCGCACGCTGGAGGAAGTGGGTAAGGAGTTCAACGTCACCCGCGAGCGTATCCGCCAGATCGAGGCCAAGGCCCTGCGCAAGCTCCGTCATCCCTCCCGCAGCAAAAAACTGAAAGATTTCCTGAACTAAAAGGAGGATTTTTTCACTATGCTGCTTGATATTTTCAACATGGAAGCCAAAGCTGTCACCGGATTCAAGGGCGGTGAGGGCGAAGCTCTTGTTCGCATCCATCAGGATGACATGGGCAAGGTAGCCCAGATCACCCTGCCTGTGGGCGCCTCTATCGGTTACCACACTCATGACGACAGCTACGAGGTCATCTACGTCCTCTCCGGCAGCGGCACTTGCTATGACGGCGACGAGGTTTATCCCGTCAGCGCCGGCATGGTGCAGTACTGCCCCCAGTTTGACGGCCACAGCATCGTCAACACCGGCACCGAGGACCTTCGCCTGCTGGGTATCATCCCCAATCGATAAGAATTGCACGCAAAAAAGCCAAGGCTTCACGCCTTGGCTTTTTTCATTCTCTTGACCAGTAAATACACGCCGTAACCCATCAAAAAGCCCAGCGAGTTGAGGATCAGGTCGTCTACATCCGACACGCGGTCGAAAAAGGACAGCTGCAGAATTTCGATGCACAGAGAAAATCCCACACCGGCGGCGATGACCTTGCCGTGACTGTCCAGCTTGCGAAACACCGCCGGCCAGACAATGCCGATGGGGATAAACATGGCGATGTTTCCGATGAGGTTCAGCAGCGCCTCGCGGCGGGTTTCATAGTCCATCAGATAGACGATCGGCCTGACATTATACCGCGGCGGCCACATCAGCGCCGGGTCAAAGAGCAGCGGTTGAATGTGCCCGTCCACCTTACCGAAGGGGAAAAAGGTGAACCGCACCACAACAATGAGGCAGATATACACCAGCAGCAGCTCCAGCTCGCGCCGCAGGCAGATTTTCTTCTGCCGCGCCCACGCGATGCCGCGCACTGCGAGCCAGACAAGGCTAATGCCCACCACCGCGGCGCCATAGGTGATTTCCATCATATCTTCTCACTCCACATTATTGAAAACTTCCACACCAAAAATCTCGACGATGGTGCCCTCTATAAATTGCGCGGAACTGTTGATATCCGGGTTGATCCGGTGCACATCCGTCACCGAGTAGAGCATTGCCTTATACTCCACCGAGCCGCCGTCCTTCATTCGGACAGGAACGGGGATCAGCAGCAACAACGCCAATACGATGCAAATCCCTGCCAACAGCTTTTTCATCTCCGCGCACCTCCCATGCTGTTTTTTCGATTATATCACGCCGCCCCCATCAACGCAACAGCGCGCCTCGCAGCACTTCGTCTGCCTTTGGTAAAAATAAAAAAAGATGTGGTTCTTGCGAACCACATCTTTTTTATCAGTTGAAGAATAACTTACTTCAGCTCGACCTTGCCGCCGACTTCCTCGACCTGCTTCTTCAGAGCCTCAGCGTCCTCCTTGGACAGGCCTTCCTTCATGACGGTGGGCACACCCTCAACAGCAGCCTTGGCCTCGGCCAGACCCAGACCCATAACCTCGCGGACAACCTTGATGACCTTGATCTTGGCAGCGGCGTCGAAGCCAGCCAGGATGACGTCAAAGT
>JAZRRQ010000058.1:0-42978 GCA_045650885.1 Vescimonas sp.
GGGCTGAGAGCTACGGCATCGAAGAGGGTTTTCTTCCAGTCGTCCATGGTCTGATCCGGCAGGCCGTAGATGAGGTCCAGACTCAGGTCCGGGATCCCGGCCTTGCGCACGGCGGGCACGGCGTCCTTCACCTGCTGCCAGGTATGGACACGGCCCAGCCGGCGCAGCATGGTATCGTCCGAAGACTGGACGCCCAGAGAAATGCGATTGAGGCCCATGCGGCGCAAGGTGCGGAGCGCTTTTTCGTCAAAAAGGCTGTCAGGGTTGGCTTCCATGGTGATTTCCGCCTTGCGGTCCACCCGGTAATGCTTTTTCACCGTCTGCAGTAGCTGCGTCATGCGCTCGGGGCCCAGATAGCTGGGGGTGCCGCCGCCGAAGTACACCGTATCCACCGTATGGCCGGCAGCCATGGGGGCGGTCTCTTCCAAATGGGCGGTAAGGGCGGTGACATAGTCGTCCATCTTCTCCTCGCACCGGGGCAGCGAGTAGAAGTCGCAGTAGGCGCACTTGGACTTGCAGAAGGGGATATGGAGATACAGCCCCAGCGGGCGAACATCTTTGCTCTTCATTCAGCCCTCCTGTTTGGGCGGCAGCATGGTGACGGCGCCCATGAAGCAGTTGACCTTGCAGGAGCGGCATCCAATGCAGTGCTCCTGATCCACGGTATAAAAGCCATCTGGCTGCTGGTAGATACATTTGGTGATACAGAACATGGCGCAGTAGCCGCAGCCAATACACCAATCATGGTCAATGAGGGCCAGCTGGCGGGCCTTGCGGCCAAAGGGACGATACTGATCCGACATATTCGGCACCTGCCTTTCACACGTTTCTTTTTCACAAGTATAGCTTTTTTCGGCTCGCTTGGCAAGTGGTGTATGTTTTCTCGCCGGCGGGAAAAGATAGGAGAGAAAGGAAGTGGGGCAAATGGACATCACACCCAAGGAATATCAGGATTATGTGGCAAAAAAGGCTAAAAAGTCACCTATTGTGAAGGACACGCTGCTGGCTTTTCTGATCGGCGGCGCCATCTGTACGCTGGGGCAGGGGATCAGTGAGATGTGGACGGCAGCAGGGCTGGACAAGGAGTCTGCCGGCACCGCCACGTCGGTGTCGCTGGTGTTTCTCTCCATTTTGCTGACAGGGCTGAATGTCTACAACAAGATCGCACGCTTCGGCGGCGCGGGAACGCTGGTACCCATCACCGGTTTTGCCAACGCGGTGGCCTCACCCGCCATTGATTTTAAGGCAGAGGGGTTTATCACCGGCGTGGGAGCAAAGATGTTTGTCATTGCCGGACCCGTGATCGTCTACGGCACGGTGGCCAGTGTGGTGTATGGCTTGGTGCTGTGGGTGATGAGCCTTCTATCATAGTCTTTCTCGCAGGTGTGCGGAAGCAATACGGATATCGAGACGTAAAAAGGAAGCGCCCAAGGCGCGTCCTTTTTACTATATGCTTTTTTATTTCCCTTCAGCGTCCAGCATGGCGAAGTACTCGTCAATCGCCTTCAGGCCGTCGCGCAGCACCTGCTCGTCGCAGGCATAGCCGATGCGCATGCTGCGGCCCTGCTCAAAGCAGTCGCCGGGAGTAACAAAAGCGCCTGTCTTGTGGTACATATCGATGCACAGCTCACGGGAGGGGGTGTCATAGTCGTAGTACACCAGGGCAGTGGTACCGGCTTTGGGCTTGGTATAGCGCACGTGGGGCTGAGAGGCTACCCACGCATCCAGAATGGCCAGATTATGGCGCACGATGCCCTGATTGCGCTGCAGGAGCTTTTCCTTATGGCGCAGGGCAATGCCTGCCAGCGCCTCGTCAAAGAGGCCGCAGCTGATGTGGTTATAGTCGCGGTGGGAGGTCATGGAGGCCAGGGCGTCCTTATCGTGGGTGGCAACCCAGCCCAGACGCAGACCGGCCAGAGAGAAGACCTTGGACATACTACCGAGGGAGATGCCCTTCTCGTAAATATCCACAATAGACTCGCTCCACTCATCGCTCTGGGTCAGGTGGCGATAGACCTCGTCACAGAGTACATAGGCACCGGCTTCGCGGGCGATATCCACGATCTGGCGCAGCAGCGCACCATCCATCAGCGCACCGGTGGGGTTATTGGGGTTATTGATGCAGATGAGCTTGGTGCCGGGTGTTACCAGCGCGCGCAGCTCGGAAAGATCAGGCAGGTAGTCGTTCTCCTGCTTCAGGTGGAGAAGCTGCAAATCGGCGCCGTAGCTCTCGGGGATAGAGTAGAGCTGCTGATAGGTGGGCATGATGCTGACCACCCGGTCACCCGGCTCCACCAGCGAATAGAACACGTGGTGGCTGGCACCGGCGGCACCATGGGTGGTGATGATCTCCTGCTCGTTAATGGTGCGATAGAGGGAGGCCACGCCCTTTTTGAACTCCGGCGCGCCGTAAATATGACCATAGGTGAGGCGGCGGGAGCAAATATCCTTGAGGAAGGCCTCTTTATCCTCGCCCACCAGTGCAAACAGCTCGTCCACACTGACAGAGTCAACACAGGTTTCGGCAATGTTATAGCGGGCGTTATCCTCGTACTCGTTCATCCACTCTTCCACAGCAAAGGGCTTAATATACATAGCGTTTCCTCCTGTTTGTACACCTTGTAGAAAAAAGGCATCCAAAGCCCTGCCTTATAACATACCTGCGGTATGCCGTACCTACGGCGGGGTTTTGGACGCCCTTTTGGCCTCCACCCGGTGGTGGAGAAGGTGAGATATTTGGTTGTGCTCATATTACCACGCCCTCATTCGTCTGTCAACGGCTTTTGTGGTTGTCAGAAGCCCCCGGCAATGGTAAAATACAGAAAAAAGCCGCCGGAGGTGCACTATGGAGAAGATTATCATTCGTCAGGGCCTACACGAAGCGCACATCCTGCCCTATGGCGCTACGCTGCAAAGTTTGTTTGTGCCGGACCGCAAGGGGCAGCGCCGGGATGTGGTGCTGGGCTACGAATCCCTTGGTGACTATCAGCGGCACGATGGCTATCTGGGCGCCACCGTCGGACGGCATGCCAACCGCATTGCCGGAGCGCAGATCGCCATCGATGGCACAGTGTATCCGCTGACGGCCAACGAGGGAGAAAACCAGCTGCACAGCGGCCCCCACGGCCTGCATCAGAAAGTGTGGGATTGGCAGCAGGCGGCGGAAAATTGCGTCACGCTGCGCACCGTTTCTCCTGATGGGGAGGACGGCTATCCCGGCACGCTGGAGGTCAGCGTTACCTATACGCTCGATGGCGGCGCGCTGATCATCGACTACGAGGCCGTCTGTGACCGGGACACGATCTGCAATCTCACCAACCACGCCTACTTTAATCTGGCGGGACAGAATGGCGGCAGCATTGGTGCTCACATCTTGCGCGTCAACGCCGACCATTACACGCCTTGCGGCGCAGGCACCATCCCCACCGGCGAAGTGCGACCCGTGGAGGGCACAGCGTTGGATTTGCGGCAGGACGCGGTGCTGGGTGAGCGTCTGGGCGCGGCAGAACTGGCGGAGTACAGCGGCTACGACCACAACTTCTGCTTGAACGGCAGCAATGCCGCGCAACTTTTCTGCCCCGAAAGCAGTATCTATATGGACACCGAAACCACCCTCTCCGGTCTGCAGGTCTACACTGCAGGCTTCCTGACGGAGCGGCAGGGCAAGGACGGCGCCGTGTACGGCAAGCACCACGGCATATGTCTGGAGACCCAGTTCTGGCCCGACGCGGTGCACCACGAGAACTTCCCCTCGCCGGTACTGCGGGCGGGCGAGGTATACCGGCACAGGACGATGTATCGGTTTGGTGTGAAAGAATAACGGAGGAAAACATGGCAAGAGAAATCAATCCCCAAGAGACCACTCGGGCGGCAGCCTATGAGCTGTGGATGAAGGCGCCCAACCCCATGGTCACCTTCTTCAAAACGCTGGATGTAACGAATCTCATCCGCGTATCCAAAAGACGCGGCTTCAAGTTCAATATGCTGCTGGACTATTGCATCGGCAAGGCAGCGGTGGGCATCAAGGAGTTTTACCTCCTGCCCGTGGGCGACAATCTGATACAGTATGACACCCTCGCGGTGAACACCATTGTGAAAAACAAAGATGGCGAGGTCAGCTCCTGCGACATCCTCTACACAGACGATCTGGCGCAGTTCAACGGCGAGTATCTCCAATATACGGCACAGACCGCTGAAACTGCCGAGGACAGGGATCTGTCCAATGACTGCATGGTGATCGGCACTTCTGCCATTGTGGACACGGAGATCGACGGCGCCGTTGGCATGAACAGCGGCATTTTCAACAATCCCTTTATCATCTGGGGAAAGTATCGCAAGCGTGGTTTCCGGTATGAACTGCCCATCTCCTTTCAGTTTCACCACACCCAGATGGACGGCGCCCATGCCGGACGATTTCTGGAGAATCTGCAGCAGGAAATTAAGAATCTGAAATAAAGAAACGACCTGTGGCTGCCGCCACAGTTCGTTTCTGGTGTTCTAGTGGAAAGTTTACTCGCTGTCCAGCTTAAGGACAGCCATAAAGGCTTCCGTGGGTACCTGCACAGTACCGAGGTTGCGCATCTTCTTTTTGCCTTCCTTCTGCTTCTCCAGCAGCTTTTTCTTACGGGTGATATCGCCGCCGTAGCACTTGGCCAACACGTCCTTACGCATGGCCTTGGCGGTCTCACGGGCGATGATACGGCCGCCGATAGCTGCCTGAATCGGCACTTCGAAGAGCTGGCGGGGGATATTCTCCTTCAGCTTTTCGCACAGGCGGCGGGCACGAGGATAGGCCTTATCGCGGTGGGCAATGAAGCTCAGGGCATCCACACCGTCACCGTTGAGGAGGAGGTCCACCTTCACCAGATCGCTGGTGCGGTAGCCGGAAAGCTCATAATCCAAAGAGGCATAGCCCTTGGTATTGGCCTTGAGGGTATCGAAGAAGTCGTAGATGATCTCGTTGAGGGGCATCTGATAATGCAGCTCCACCAGACGGGTATCCAGATACTGCATATCCTTAAACTCACCGCGGCGGTCCTGGCACATGGGCATGATGTTGCCCACGAACTCATTGGGGGCGATGATGGAGACCTTCACGTAGGGCTCCTCGGCGTGCTCGATGTGGTTGGGGTCGGGATAGTTATGGGGATTATCCACCTTCACCACCGTACCGTCCTGCTTATACACATGGTAGATAACGGAGGGAAGGGTGGTAACCAGATCCAGATTGAACTCACGCTCCAGACGCTCCTGAATAATCTCCATGTGGAGCATGCCCAAAAAGCCGCAGCGGAAGCCGAAGCCCAGGGCCACAGAAGATTCCGGCTCGAAGGTCAGGGAAGCATCGTTGAGCTGCAGCTTCTCCAGCGCGTCGCGCAGGTCGGGATACTTGGAGCCGTCCTCGGTATAGATACCGCTATAGACCATGGACTGGGCGGGACGGTAGCCGGGCAGGGGCTCGGCAGCGGGATTATCGGCGCCGGTGATGGTATCGCCCACCTGGGTATCTTTCACGTTCTTGATGGAGGCGGTGAAATAACCCACCTCACCGGCCTGCAGCGCATCGGTAGGCTCAAAGCCCAGGGGCTTGAGGTAACCGCACTCGAGAATGGTATACTGGGCGCCGGTAGCCATGAGGCGGATGGTCTGGCCACGGCGGATGGTGCCCTGCTTGATACGGAAGAGGACCACCACGCCCACATAGGGGTCATACTGGCTGTCAAACACCAGAGCCTGCAGGGGAGCATTGGGGTCACCACTGGGGGCGGGGACATTATGCACGATATCTTCCAGCACGGCCTGAATATTGATGCCCTGCTTGGCACTGATCTCGGGAGCATCCAGCGCCGGCAGGCCGATGATCTCCTCCACTTCCTGCTTGGCACGCAGCGGATCGGCGGCAGGCAGGTCGATCTTGTTGAACACGGGCAGGATCTCCAGCTCATGCTCCATGGCAAGATACGTGTTGGCCAACGTCTGAGCCTCCACACCCTGACTGGAGTCCACCACCAGCAGTGCGCCTTCACAGGCGGCAAGGGAACGGGACACCTCGTAGTTAAAGTCCACGTGGCCCGGGGTATCGATCAGGTTCAGGGCATAGGTCTCGCCGTCCTGAGCCTTATAGAAAATCTGGACAGCGCGGGACTTGATGGTAATGCCGCGCTCCTTCTCCAGCTCCATATTGTCCAGCAGCTGATTGGACATATTGCGCTCCGGCACGGCGTCGCACAGTTCCAGCAGGCGATCAGCCAGCGTGGACTTGCCGTGGTCAATATGGGCAATAATGGAGAAATTTCGGATTTTAGACTGGTCAAACATATACAGACAAACCTCCTATGGGGGATCTCATTCTTTTTCGCTCAGGGCGCGGCAATGCTCGTCCACATTGTGCAGCACCTGGGCAGCGCTCTGGCTCAGGCCGGGATAGGTAGCACTGAGGCTCTCGGCGTCCAACCGGGGAAACGCTCCGCCGGAGGCAGCGTGGTCATTCAGCGCCCGAACGTAGTGCACCTGACTCAAGTGCATCTGCGCCGACACGAGGCCTGCGTCAAAGTCGGCGTGGGGCGTGGAAAAATACCCCTCGTTTTCACCGGCACGGCGGTAAAGACCACGCAGCATCTGGTAAAGACCCGCACTCAAATAGTCGCCGGCTGCCGTAATTGCCTCGCGGCTGCCCACCTTGCCCAACACATCGAACAGCAGACTGGCAGAATTGACCACCAATTTCTTCTGCAGCGTGGCCAGGATACTGCCTTTGAGGGTGCCTTTCTCTGCACTGGAGTCATACAGCTCCTCAGCATCAATCATCGCTCCGTCGCGGCTGAGGGTACGACCCAGCAAATAGTCGGCCGACACGTGATAATACGCACAAACCTTCACCACGAAGGCAAGGCCCGGTTCACGGATTCCATTTTCATAGTGGCTCAAAAGAGCCTGACTGATTCCCAGTTCGGTGGCGGCTTTGCGCTGGGAGATCCCTTTCTCCTGCCGCAGCAAACTCAACGTGCGGGAAAAATCAGTTGCCATATTTCTCACCCGATTTCTTTATCTTTATACAGGTAGTTGATTATACAATACTTTATACGAGAAGTAAATGGGATTCGTCGGGCGACAGTAAATTTTTTCTTCCGCTCTCGTCTTTTTCAACACACAACATTTTGTAGTTTTCTCATAAAAACAACCCAATTCCGCCTTTTTTCCAAAATTTATTTCTTGTTTTTTAACAAAATTCCGTCGATTTTGCTTGACGAAACAGCGAAAACAATGTAATATACCATTTGTAACAATTTTGTAACCTTTAGATTGGAACCTTTCCCATGAAGCAAGATTTGAAAAAACATGAAATTTCACCGGAGGCGCGCAGCTCGATCTGGTCGAAATGGATGGAAAACCTGAAACAGTGGGCATGGTATCTTGGCGAACATCCCGACTGGTGTGATGTAGATATCCAGCAGGCAGTAAAGAATTGTGTGATCGTTCCTTTCCGCAATTTGTGCCGGCACCTGAAGGAACTGGGCCGCGACCGCAACGAGGCCAAGCTGCCGGAAACCGAAAGCCGGATCGGCCAGCTTTTTCTTTTTGCCTGGGGCAGCCTCCCCAGACTGGGATGCCGTCTTCGCGAGCGCACACAGATCCGCCGCAGAAGCTCTATTCACACCGGCGCCAAGCGCCGCTCTTTCTTTGAGGGCATGCAGATTCACCCCGCCCTCTTCCTGTTCAGCGCTCTGTGCATTGCGCTGCTGTCCGTTTTGCTCAGCCTGTACACGCTGGGTACCTCTGCCAAGTACGATGGCGTAACTCTGGGCACCGTCAGCAGCAGAGGCGAAGTGGCCGCCGCGGTAGCCCATGTGGAGTCTATCACCCGCGATGCTTTGGCCGACGAGTCCTACACCATTGACCCGGCCCTGCTGGAAGTGCAGACCAGCATGGTGCTGCGCACCGACATCGAAGACCCCGAAGTTCTGACGGAAAATCTCTCCGACCAGTTGGGCATGGTGGAATACGGCTATGCACTTTACGTCGATGGTGAACTGATTGCCGCCACCCCCTATGCAGGTGCTTTGGAAGAGATGCTGGAGCAAATGCAGGTAGGCTATCGGACACCCAGTACCGTAGAATGCGGTTTTGTGGAAAAGGTGGAGATCATCGAAGAATACGTAGATGCCTCCTACATGATGAATCTGGGCAGTATTGCCGAGATTGTCAATGCCACTAAGGAAGGCGCTGTAACCTATACCGTCAAATCCGGCGATACCCTTTACGGCATTGCCATGGAATATGATTTGACTGTTTCCGCTCTGCGAAATTTGAATCCCGGCTACAGTGCCACCGGCCTGCATCCCGGCGATGTTCTGCTGATCTCCAACGCTGTGCCGTATCTGACGGTGCTGAACGTGGAGCGCCAGGCCTATGTGGAGGATGTTCCCTACGGCGTGGAGTATGTGGACGATCCCGATATGTATCAGGGTGACTACCGCGTCATCAGCAAGGGTGTCTACGGCAAGGCCGATATCACCGCCAATGTCACCTATGTCAACGGTCAGGAAACGGACCGCGAAGTGGTCGCCTCCGCTCTCCTCAGCGAACCTATTGCTGAGCTGCAAGCCACCGGCACCAAGCCCCGCCCCTCCTGGTTCCCCACCGGCAGTTTCCGTTGGCCCACCAGCGGCGTCATCACCTCCTACTTTGGCTACCGCGATGCCCCCACCTCCGGCGCTTCCTACAACCACGGCGCTCTGGATATCGGCAACCGTACCGGTACGGCCATCTATGCCGCTGACGGCGGCACTGTGACGTATGCCGGTTGGTACAGCGGCTACGGCTATACGGTGGAGATCACCCACAACAACACCGGATTTGTCACGCTGTACGCCCACTGCAGCGCACTGTATGTCAGTGCCGGCGACCATGTTTACAAGGGAGAACATATTGCCGCCATGGGTTCCACCGGCATTTCCACCGGTTCCCATCTGCACTTCGAGATGGTGAAAAACGGCACTAAGGTTGACCCGCTGAACTATCTGCCTTAACAAAAAAAGAAGCGCTGACTTGCGTCAGCGCTTCTTTTTTCGCTTTACTCAAAGAGACTTGCCTGATAGGGAAGATCCCCCTTACCAATTTGTCCCATCTGTCCGGCGTGTTCTTCCGCCAGCAGGTCGGTCACCGCCATTTTGCGGATAATATTTTTCACTGTGGTGTCCAAGCCGGTTCCCTCCCGGTAATCGGCAGGGAAGATGAAGTCCACGCGGCCACGGGCCAGCAGTTCCTCCACGGCACTACGGCTTTCCGGCTGGTAAACTGCAATGGCCTGACCGCCGTAGGAGCGCATCATCTTCATGCAGGGCACATCGCTCAGGCCGTCACCCACATAAATCATATTGGTAAACGGCACACGCTTACTGTCATCAGGCATGGAGGCGTTGAGATCCTTGTCATTGGCGACATCCAGCACGCCCTTATTGATGCGGTAGACGAACTGGGTCTTGGCCGTAAAGTTGACGTCCAGCTTAGGCCAGACCGGCGTTCCGGTCTCATCATAGTAAAACTCACTGGCGTAGATCTCGCGGAACTCATGGCTGATACCGGAGCCCTCAATGATCTCCCGCAGGCCGGAGGAGAGGATGTAATGCTCCACCTCTACACCCAGACTCTCGCCAAAAGCATTGATGCGGCGGAACCACTCCTTAACGCCCGGAAAAAGTACGATCGAGCGGCCCATCTCCACCAGCGCTTCCCGACGCAGAGAGAGTCCCTTCTCCCGGCTCTTGCGCAGCATTGTATACATATACGCCAGAATGCCGTCCATGTGTTCCCGCCAGCCAAAGGTGTTTGCCTCCAGCCAGAAATCTTTGGGTTCCATACCAAGAGAGGGGATAAAGGCATAGTTCTGCATGTCCTGCGTGCACAACGTCTTATCAAAGTCGTACAGCAGGGCGATGATGGGTTTAGACATGATTTTCGCTTCCTTTCAGCAAAAAAGCGGCTCACAGAGCCGCTTTTTCATACTTATTCTCCGCTGTAGTTGCGGCCAAACTTCAGCTCGTCCAAATCCAGGCGGAATGCCTCGGAGATAGGAACTTCTTCCACCTCGGGTTCTTCAGCCACAGGCTCTTGCGCGGCAGGCTCCTTTGCAGTGACCTCAGCCTCCTCAGCAAGGGCGCCGACAATGTCCTGACCGATGATACGGATGGTATCCTGCGTGACAGCCGACTCCTGTGCGGCAGCCACTTCCATCTCGGGCAGCTGCGCCAGGAAAGCCACCTGTGCGGCGCACAGCTCGCGACTGCGCTGAATAAAGGTTGCCAGCTCCTTCTTTGCCAGCTCCAGCTTGCGCTCTGCAGCCAGACGCTCTTCGTCCAGACGATCCACCTGTGCGGCAACCTCTGCACGGGCGGTCTCCAGCACCCGATCCTTCTCGGTCTGGGCTTCCTGCACCAGCTGGGCAGCCATGCGCTGCGCCGTCAGCAGGGTGGAGCGCATGGCATCCTCCGTGGCGCGGTATTCTTCCACTTTCTCAGCCAGCACTTTCAGCTTTGCCTTCAGTGTGGCGTTTTCCTTATACAGGGCAGTATAGTCCTCCGTCAGCGTATCGAGAAACTCGTCAACGCTGTTCATGCTATAGCCGCCGAAAGACGCTTTAGGGAATGCTTTTTCGGAAACTTCCTGAGGTGTAAACATGTGATAATCCCTCCGCTTTCTCTATGATTACAGATACAAACCGCTGCTTTCCAGCTCGTCGATCAGGTCGCCCATAATATCCACACTGTAGGGGGTGATGATATACGTGTTGGCTGCCACCTTTTTGATCTTTCCGTCGCCGGCATAGGCAACGCCGGAGAGAAAGTCCACCAGACGGCGGGCAATATCTTTGTTGGTGGATTCCAGATTCAGCACCACCGTGCGCTTTTCACGCAGGTGATCGGCGATCTCAGAGGCATTCTCAAAGCGCTCAGGCTTCACCAGCACCACTTTCAGCTGAGCAGTGGCGTGGATGTTCACCACTTTGTTGCGGCGATCCTCTGCCTTGCGCTCCTCGCGGCGATCGTCAAAATAGGCAGGCGCTGCTTCCCGGGCCTTGGGCTCCGGCAGATCCTCATCATAGTCGTCTTCATCATCATAGGGGTGGATGATCTTCTTGAATTCGTCCATCAGGCTCATATGCATTGACCTCCTGCTTTATTTTGTATAATATCGCTGACCGAAAATGGCGGTACCTACCCGCACCATATTGCTGCCGGCACGGATGGCATCCTCAAAATCTCCGCTCATACCCATCGAGATATATTCCATTTTATTATCGTATACTTTCGCGTTTATGTCAACATATAGTGCTTGTACTTTGCGGAAATATACCATATTTTCCTCCCGCGTTGCATCGGCAGGGGGGATGGTCATAATACCACGGACACGGATATGGCACAGTGTTTTGGCAAGCTCTGCCGCGGCAAACAGTTCCTCGGGGGCAAAGCCGCTCTTGGCTTCTTCGCCGCCGATATTCACCTCCAGCAGGATATCCTGCACCAGCTCCTGCTTGGCAGCTTCCTTCTCGATCTCGCGCAGCAGACTCTCGCTGCCCACGGACTGGATCAGCGCAGCCTTGCCCACCACCTGGCGCACCTTGTTGCGCTGCAGATGGCCGATAAAATGGAGGGGTGCGCCGTCATAGGCGTTTTCCGAGAGCTTGGCCGTCATCTCCTGGACGCGGTTTTCACCCAGTACATCAATGCCGGCAGCGATTGCCTCACGGCAGGCATCGGCATCGTTCATCTTACTGGCGCCTACCAGCGTAATATCGGCACCGGTTCGTCCCGTTTCACGGGCGGCAGCATCGATCCGCGCGCGGAGGGATGCAATATTTTCAGCAATGGACATGATGTATTTCTTCCTTTCCGGAGTTGTTATTGTACCACTTTTCCATCGTAGAGCTCACTGGCTGTCACGATGACCTCGTCGCCGGAGCGCAGAATGTCGCCGCCGGTTGTTCCGTCGGCTGCGCGAACCAGCGTATAGCCGTCACCACGGTAGACCACCTTCACCGGCTTGAAGTCGGCGGCAAAACCAACCAGACAGTACACGCCGCTCTGCCCGTCGGCACTCAGGCGCAGGGCATTGGCGGGAATCCGCAGACCGCTGTGGCTATCGAGCACCAGCGTGGCGGTCTGTCGGCGCAGCTGTGTCACCTGAGACATATATTTGTCACAGGAAACCACGATGGCACACCGACCATCCTGCACCTCGCTGACGGAAACGATCTCCACCTCCACATCCTGCTGCAGGCCCTTGGAAAAGCGCAGCAGAACACGGTCGCTGCTGAGCATCTGTTGGGTCTCCTCCTCGCTGAGAGAGAAGGCATAATACCACGCATCGCCGTAGATCAGCTTGCCCACATTGCCCTCCCGGCTGCCGGCAGAAATCTGCGTGAGCTTAGCCGGCGTCAGATCCTCCAGATAGTCCGGACTCAGCGTCTCCTCGTATCCATCGCACACTGCCGAGTAGATTCCCGGCTGCCGGGCACGGATATTCGTGACACCGGAGAGGGAGCTGCGCAGGGAGGAGAGCTCCTCCTGCACAACGCGGATCTCACTCTGGATATCGGTTGCCGAGGCAAAGGAGTAGCTGCGCTTGAGGATGTTGCCCTTGAGCTGGGAGACTTCCTCTGCAGCGGCGGCATAGTCATCGCGGCTCAACTCGCTCCGCAGCGCCAGCAGATCTTCGGTAATGGTGCCGTCCAGCTTCAGCGCAGCGTCAGGGTCCATATAGGACGAGAGGGCAAATTCCAGCTGCTGCAGCTGCAGAGTTTTTTCCTCGATCCGTTTGACGATCTCCAGCGCGCCGTTGCTGCTATAAGCGGAAGCCAGCAGTTGACCGACACCGACCTTTTCGCCTTCACGCAAAGCATGAACCAGCGTGCCGCCATCGGTATGGAAGCTCTCTTCCTGACGGACGACCCAGCCATCCGTACTGATGGTAACTTCCGTCTCTGCCTTATAGACCAGCGTAGTGGTCAGCGGGTTGGAAAAATATTGCCACAGCTGTAGTCCAAACAGCAACAGCACACCCACCAGCACACAGCCAGCCAGAATTTTAAAAATGGGGGTGGAATGTTTCATGAAGCGGGTTCACCTCTCGGAAAGGTGCCGCAAAAATCAGATGTCCGCCTTCTCCTGCAGAGAAATGGCGTATTGCGGCACGATGGTGGAAATGGCGTGTTTGTAGATGACCTGCTGCTTACCGTCGCTGTCAAGCACCACGGTGAAGTTGTCAAAGCCGGTCACAGTGCCCCGCAGCTGAAAGCCGTTGACCAGAAAAACGGTCACATTGGTGCTCTGCTTGCGGGCGCGGGTGAGGAAAATTTCCTGCAAATTAGATTTTGTCTGCATATCGTCTGCTCCTTTTTTCTATTGGCGGACGATATGATACAGCTCGTCCGTCTGGGATTAGGATAATCCCAGAGCGGTGAGGATTTCTGTCACTTTTTGGAGAGCCGATTGGAAATCGGGCACTTTTTCCCAGCGAATCCAGTGGATGGCTTCGTTGCGGCGCAGCCACGTCAGCTGCCGTTTGGCATACTGGCGGGAGCGGAGCTTGACCTCCTCCACCGCTTCTTCCACGGTGGCGCGCCCCTCTTCAACCGCCAGAAACTGCTTATAGCCAATGGCCTGCAGCGCCGTGGCGGTACGGGGGATGCCGGAGGAGAGCAGGTCGCGCACCTCCTGCAGCAGACCCTCTTCCACCATGATGTCCACACGGCGGTCAATCCGCCCGCGCAGGTCATCGCGGTTTTCAAAGTCCAGGCCGATATACACCGCCTCGTAACGGGGCGGTACCGCCTGGGTCTCCCGGTTATGCTGGGTGATGGTTTTTCCCGTCTCCTGCCAGACTTCCAGCGCCCGCAGGATCCGTTTTTCATCTTTCAAATGAAGCTTTTCTGCCGCCTCAGGGTCGATGGTGCGCAGTTCCTCCAGCAGTACCGCCGCACCTTCTTCCGCCATGCGCTTTTGCAGCGCCTGACGCACCTCGGTGCCGGCGTGTCCCTCGGCAAAGCTGTTGCCGCGCACCAGCGCATCCAGATACAGGCCTGTACCACCCACCAACACCGGCAGCTTGCCGCGGCGCAGGATATCCTGAATACACGCATCTGCCGTCTCGGTAAAGCGCGCCACAGACCAGCTCTCCGCCGGGTCCGCCACGGCGATCATGTGGTGGGGGATCCCCTCCATCTCCGCTTCCGTGGGGGCGGCTGTGCCGACGGTCATGCCGCGGTAAATCTGCATGGAGTCCACGCTGACCACCTCGCCGCCAAAGCGCTTGGCAATGGCAACACCCATTTTCGTTTTTCCCGACGCGGTGGGTCCCACCACGCAGACGATCTTATGGGGCATGCTTTTACTCCTTTATCGCGCCTTATGCGCGCTTGAACATCTTCTCGATCTCGTACTTAGTCAGTTTCACGGCAACAGGGCGGCCGCCGCGCGATAGCGCGTCAAGAGTTTTGCCGGACGGCAAAACCTTGCCGCAGGCGGAATTCACTTCCGCCGAGGATGCCTAATTGCCTTTTGGGCACCCACGGCCGCCGGGGCTAAAGAGCATCATGCTCTTTTAAACATCTTCTCGATCTCGTACTTAGTCAGTTTCACGGCAACAGGGCGGCCGTGGGGACAGTATTGGATCTCGCCGCTCTGTACCTTTTCCACCAGCGCGGCCAGTTCCTTTTCGTCCGAAACCATGCCGGCTTTGATGGCGCTCTTGCAAGCCATGGTGTGATACAGCTCGTCCCGCACGCCTTCGGGGTCAATGCGGCCGACGATCAGCTTTTGTGCCAATTCCTCCAGCGTGGAGGCGGCATCACCGGTGCGGATATCCGCAGGGATCTCACGCACCAGAATGGTACCGTCACCAAAGTCCTCACAAGCAAAGCCGAGTCGGCGCAATATCTCCAGATTCTCCAGAACGACTGCCGACTCCTCCGCCGCCAGCGTAACGGTCAGTGGAGCAAGCAGCGTCTGCGCCATCACGGGATGGGCGTCAGCCTTCAGGGCGTCGAAGCGAATACGCTCGTGAGCGGCATGCTTGTCGATCAGCCACATATTGCCGCCCTCGTCCTCGCAGATGATATAGGTGCGCAGCACCTCGCCCACCATGCGCCAGGGCGCTTCTTTCTCCTCCAGCTTCTGCTGGACAGGCTCCACTGCCACAACAGGCTCTACAGGCAGTTCCATCACCGTCTGCACGGCCGGTTTCTCCTGCACCTGAGGAGGCGTGATATGATAAATCACTTCTCTTCCGTCCCGGCTGGGAACGGCTGCCGTAAATGTCTTTCCTTTTTCCGCCACATCGTGCACGGCGGCTGCGGTAGGCTTTACCGGAATGGCCGGGGAAGCCGGCACAGCAGGGCGGCTCACATAGGAGCCCAGCGGTTTTTTGACCTCCGGCGCAGGGGCAGTCTTTTCTTTATACTGCTGCACCGTCATGCTCTGGTAAAAGCTCTCTTGTTTAGGAGCCACAGGCTCGGGCTTATTTTCGCCGTCCAGGGCGTCGCGCACCGTATAGTAAAAGGCGTCAAACACCGCCTTGTCGGAGACGAATTTCACCACCGTTTTGGCGGGATGAACATTCACATCCACCTGATCGGCCGGCAGGGTGATATGCACCACGCAGCCGGGGAACTTACCTTTCAAAAGGCGGTTGCGGTAGGCCTCTTCCAGCGCTGCCTGCAGCAGCTGGGACTTGACAAAACGGCCGTTGACAAAGAACACCTGACGTCCGCGGGTCCCGTGGCCATTGAGGGGTTTGGTAACAAAACCCTGTACCTCCACCTCACCGCCGCAGCCGCGCACAGGCAGCAGGCTCATGGCAAAATCACGGCCCATGGCGGCATAAACGGCGCTCAGAAGCTTACCGTCACCGGGGGTATGCAGTACCTCCGCGCCATCGCGGATCATTTTGAAGGAGATATCGGGATGGCTGAGGGCCAGATGCTGCACAATGCCGCCCACGGCAGCGCCCTCAGCGCTGTCCTTCTTCATAAACTTCATGCGGGCGGGTGTGTTGTAAAAGAGGTCGCGCACGCAGATAGTCGTGCCCTCCGGGCAGCCGGCCTCCGTCACTTCGTCCGGCACACCGCCCTCCAGATGCAGCATGGCACCGGCTTGGGCACCCTTCTGGCGGGAGAAAATATCCACGCGGCTAACAGCAGAGATGGCAGCCAGCGCTTCACCGCGGAAACCCAACGTGCCGATGGCAGCCAGATCCTCAGCGGTGCGCAGCTTGCTGGTGGCGTGGCGCAAAAAAGCCGTAGGCAGCTGCTCAGGCGCGATGCCGCAGCCGTTATCTGTAATGCGCAGGTATGTCAGACCGCCCCGCTCCAGTTCCACCACAACGGCGGTGGCGCCGGCATCGATGGCGTTTTCCAACAACTCCTTGGCTACGCTGGCAGGACGCTCCACCACCTCACCGGCGGCGATCAAATCCGCCACATGGGTGGGCAAACATTGAATATGAGGCATGCGTTGGGCCTCCTTTCCGAAGTTACTTGAGTTTCTGTTTCAGTTCGTACAGCAGGTTCAGCGCCTCCAACGGACTGAGGTTGTCCACCTGTGCCCGGCGCAGGGCGTCGACGACCTCCGCCTCGCCCATAGCGGCAAAGGACACCTGATCCTCCTCCACGGCAACAGGTGCCGGACGGCCGGATTCGTCTTCCAACTCCCGCAGGATCTTCTTGGCCCGACCCACCACGCTGTCGGGAAGCCCTGCCAGCCGGGCCACCTCGATACCGTAGCTGCGGTCGGCACCGCCGGGAATAATCTTGCGCAGGAAGATGATCTCCTCGCCGCGGGTACGTACAGCGATATTATAGTTTTTCACGCCGGGGAGGGTTCCCTCCATGGCGGTCAGTTCGTGGTAGTGGGTAGCAAAAAGCGTCTTGGCACCCAGCTTCTTAGGATCGGCACAGTATTCCAGCACCGCACGGGCGATGGACATACCGTCAAAGGTGGACGTGCCGCGACCAATCTCATCGAGGATCAGCAAACTCTTATCGGTAGCACTGCGGAGAATATCGCTGACCTCCGTCATCTCCACCATAAAGGTGGACTGGCCGGCACTCAGATCATCGGACGCACCGATGCGGGTAAAGATGCGGTCCACCACACCCAGATGAGCAGCGCGGGCCGGCACGAACGAGCCGATCTGCGCCATCAGCACAATGAGGGCCACCTGACGCATATAGGTGGACTTACCGGCCATGTTGGGGCCGGTGATAATAGCGGCACGATCCTCACTTTTGCCCATATAGGTGTCGTTGGGCACAAAGAGGGTATCCTTGCGCATGCACTCCACCACAGGATGGCGGCCGGAATGAATCTCGATCACATCCGAGTCGTCCACCACGGGGCAGCAGTAATTGTTTTTCACCGCCACAGCCGCCAGCGAACACAGGCAGTCCAGCTCCGCCACAGCGGCAGCCGTCTGCTGCACACGGGACACGGCAGCGGCAATCTCCAGACGCAACTGGGTGAACAGATCGTACTCCAGCGCCCCCACTCGGTCGGCGGCGGAGAGGATATCGTGTTCCAGATCTTTCAGCTCCTGAGTGATGAAGCGCTCGCCGTTGACCAGCGTCTGTTTGCGAATATACGTCTCGGGCACCATATCGCGGAAGGAGTTGGACACCTCGATATAATAACCAAACACCTTGTTGTAGCCAATCTTCAAGGTGCGGATGCCGGTACGTTCCTTTTCCTGCGCCTCCATAGAGGCGATGATGCCCTTGCCACCGTGGAGGATGGCCCGCAGACGATCCACCTCGGCATCAAATCCGTCGCGGATGATCTCGCCCTCACGAACAGAGAAGGGCGGCTCGTCCACCAGCGTTTGGGCAATACGCTCCGCCAGATCACCCAGCGTATCCAGCTGCTCATACAGCGCGCGCAGGCGACCCTTTTCAAAGGAAGCCAGCTGCGCCTTCACCTCCGGCAGCTTTTCCATGGCGTGGCGCAGCGCCACCACATCGCGGCCGCCGGCACTGCCGTAAACGATACGGCCCATGAGCCGCTCCATATCACCGATACCGGAGAGGGCCAGAATCAGTTCCTCTCGGGCCACGGTGTTGTCCACCAAGGCCGCCACAGCGGCGCTGCGACGGTTGATATCATTGACATTCAGCAGCGGACGCTCCAGCCACGAGCGCATACAGCGGGCACCCATAGCCGTCTTGGTCTTGTCCAGCACCCACAGGAGACTGCCTTTTTTCTCCTTGTTGCGCAGCGTCTCCGTCAGCTCCAGATTGCGCCGCCCCGTCAGGTCCAGCTCCATAAAGCGGCCCTGTTCATAGTAGTCCAGGCTGTCGATGTGGCCCAGATCCGTCTTCTGCGTCTCGTGGAGATAGCTCAGCAGGGCGCCCAGCGCCAGGGCAGCCGCGCCGTTGTTGCGGGGCAGGGCAGCAAAACCCTCTTCGCCAAACTGGGCGCGGATGGTCTTTTCCGCATCCTCCATCTTGAAGCGATGGCCGGGCAGCTTTTCCACATGGCAGCGGAACTTATTGATCAGCGTGTCACGCAGCGTCTGCTGTGCATAGGCACCCTCGTTCACCACCGCCTCAGCAGGGGAGAAGCGGCCCAACTCATTCAGAAGGTGGCTCAACCGGTCAGGGCCGGAGAATGCGGTGGCGTGGGTCTGTCCGGTGGAGATATCGCAGGCGCACAGAGCAGCGTTATCCTCATCGAGATAGAGCGCAGCGCAGAAGTTACTGCGTCCCTCTTCCAGACATGCCGAGTCGATGACGGTGCCGGGGGTGACCACGCGGATGATATCGCGCTTGACCAATCCCTTGGCAGTGGCAGGATCCTCCGTCTGCTCACAGATGGCTACTTTATAGCCTTTGGCAATGAGACGGGCGATATAAGCATCGCTGGCGTGATAGGGGATGCCGCACATGGGAATACGTTCCTCGGCGGATTTGGTCTTGTCCTTGTCACGGCTGGTCAGTGTCAGATCCAGCTCGCGGGATGCGGTGCGGGCGTCAGCACCGAACATTTCATAAAAATCGCCCAGTCGGAAGAAGAGGATGGAGTCCTGATTCTGTTCCTTGATCTCCAGATACTGGCGCATCATGGGGGTCAGCTCTGCCATTTTGTTACCTCCTCAAAAGTTTGGATAAAGTCAGATGATCTCTCCAAAGAGAGCCCACGTATTGCTGTCGGTGATTTTCACGTCCTGATAGGTGCCAAGGGCGCTCTTGTCGCCCACCAGATGCACCAGCCGGCCGCCGGCGGTGCGGGCGGAAAGGGGCCAGCGAGCATCGTCCGTCTCGCCGTCCACCAACGCCCGGACGGTGCGGCCCACATATTCGGCGTGAAGCCGGGCGGAAATCTCATTTTGTGCATCACACAGCCGGTCAAACCAGACCTGCTTTTCCGCACGGGGCACAGGGTCTTCCAATTTTGCCGCCGGTGTGCCGGGGCGGGGTGAGAAGATGAAGGTAAAGAGGGCATCAAATTCCACCTGACGCACCAGTTCCACCGTCTCCATGGCCTCGGCCTCCGTCTCGCCGGGGAAGCCGATAATCACATCGGAAGTGAGCACCAGTTCGGGCATCACTTTGCGGGCGTAAGTAATCAGCTCCAGATATTTTTCCTTGTTATAGGGGCGGTTCATGGCACGCAGCACGCGGTCGCAGCCGGACTGCACCGGCAGATGCAGCTGCTTGGCCACGTGACGGCACTCAGCCATAGCGTCAAACAGTTCCGGCGTAGCGTCCTTGGGCTGGGAAGACATGAAGCGGATGAGGTAGTCGCCCTCGATCTTGTCAATATCCCGCAGAAGGGACGCGAAGTTGTAACCGGTACCCAGATCCTTACCATAGGAGTTCACGTTCTGACCCAGCAGCGTGATCTCCTTATAGCCGGCCTCAGCCAGCTCACGGACTTCGGCCAGGATCCGCTCGGGATCGCGGCTGCGCTCACGGCCGCGGACATAAGGCACGATGCAGTAAGAGCAGAAGTTGTTGCAGCCATACATGATGGAGACCCAGGCGCGGATACCGCCTTCACGGACCACCGGCATGCCCTCGGCAATGTGGCCGTGCTCATCTTCCACGCTGAACACGCGGCCACGGCGGGTATAGACCTGATGGAGAAGCTCCGGGAACTTCCACATGGCCTGAGGGCCAAACACCAGATCCACATGGCGGTAGGACTTGCGCACCTTCTCGGCCACTTCACCGCGCTGGGCCATACAGCCGCACAGGCAGATAATCTGCTCCGGGTTGGCCTTCTTGGTGTGGGTCAGCGCACCCAGCGTGCCGTAAACCCGCTTTTCCGCGTGATCACGAATAGCACAGGTGTTGAGCACCACGATGTCGGCTTCTTTCACCTCATCGGTCAGTTCGCAGCCCATCGCCTGCAGCATACCCATGATATTCTGGCTGTCGGCCACATTCTGCTGACAGCCAAAGGTGTCCACCAGGGCTTTGGGCGTCACGCCGCGCACGGCGTGAATCTCACGAATTTTCTTTTCAAAATCGCGCTGGCGGGCCATCTGTGCCTCGTCCAGCAGAACCAGTTTTCTATCCAAAATAAGCCTCCAAACCACCTTTTCCGAAAAAAGGCGATAGTAATCTACTTTAATCAATGTATTATAGCACAAAGTACGGCACAGCACAAGAAACACCGCAAGAAAAATGCGCACATACCTACTGAATACCGCAGTTGCAAATTGACCGCATTTGGGATATGATAAAAAAAATGTCCTGCAGAAAGGATTCGTTTTATGCTCTATATTCTGCTGCTTCTCTTTACAATCGGCGCCGACCAATGGCTCAAATACTGGACCGTCAACCATCTGGAAGTGGGCCAGTCCATGCCCTTCATCCCCCACATCATGCAGCTTAGGCGGCTGCACAACTATGGTGCCGCCTGGTCCAGTCTCTCGGGAAAAACCGTCTTTTTGGTGGCGTTGACGTCTGTTTTGCTGCTGGTATTGATCGTTTTGCTGCTTAAGCGGGTTGTCCGCCATCCTCTCGGCGTTTTTTCCTGCGTGCTGATTATCGGCGGCGGCATCGGCAACATGATCGACCGTGTAGCTCTGGGCTATGTGGTGGATATGTTTGATCTGCTGCTGTTTGAGTATCCCGTGTTCAATCTGGCCGACTGTTTTGTGGTGGTTGGTGCCATTTTGGGCAGCATTTACTACCTGTGGCTGTACGACAAATACGACGCAAAAAAGAAGGAGCCTCTCGATGGAGCCGAAGATTCTGCAAGCGACAAGTGAAGACAGCGGCACGCGCATTGACAGCTTCCTCGCCGCGCAGCTGGAAGGCATCAGCCGCAGCGCCGCCGCCCGCCTGCTGGAACAGGGCTGCGTGCTGTGTGAGGGCAAAATCCCCGGCAAGAGCTATCGCATGAGCGGCAGCGAAACCGTCGCCGTAACACTGCCGGAAGCTGCTGAGACCGAAGTGACTGCGCAGGACATTGCGCTGGATGTGGTCTACGAGGACGACGACGTCATCGTGGTTAACAAACCCACCGGCCTTGTGGTACATCCCGCGCCGGGTCATCCCGACGGCACACCGGTCAACGCTCTGCTGCACCACTGCGGCGACTCCCTCTCCGGCGTTGGTGGCGAAAAGCGCCCCGGCATCGTCCACCGCATCGACCGCGACACCAGCGGCCTGATCATCGCCGCCAAAAACGATGCCGCTCATCTGGGGCTCGCCGCGCAGCTGGCCGATCACACCCTCGCCCGCACCTACGAATGCCTGGTGGTGGGTAACCTGCGCCAGGACAGCGGCACGGTGGACGCACCCATTGGCCGCCACCACACTGACCGCAAGAAGATGGCCGTCACGCCCCACAACAGCCGCCACGCCATCACCCACTGGGAGGTCATCGCCCGCTACATCAGCGTTACCCATGTGCGTTGCCGGTTGGAAACGGGCCGCACCCACCAGATCCGCGTCCACATGGCCCACATCGGTCACCCCATTCTGGGCGATACGGTATACGGCGCCAAAAAGGCAGTTCCCGGCCTCACCGGCCAGTGCCTCCACGCCGTCGGCCTGCGTTTTATTCACCCCCGCACCGGCGAGGCAGTAGAGTTGCAATGTGGCCTGCCGGAAGAGTTTGAAAAGTACCTGAAAAAGCTGAACAAATAAGAAAAGCACCCCAACAGGGGTGCTTTTCTTATCGACAAAGCTCAATAAAATGCGCAAACAGCGGCGCAAAATCCGGTGTGCGCTGGTCCCACAGTTCACCTGTCAACCGCTCGGGGTGGAACTGAGTGGCGAAAATCGGCAGGGACTCATGCTCGAAGGCCTCCACAATACCCTCCCGCGAACGGGCCGTCACGCGAAGACCCTCCGCCGTATCCTTTACTGCCTGGTGGTGGGTGGAGTTGGTGCAAAAGACTTCGCCGAAGAGGTTATACAGCACCGAACCCGCCGCCGCTTGCACCTCATGGCGCAGCTCTGTGTCAAAGTGCACCAGACCCATCTGCTCCACCAAGTCCTGATAGAGGGTGCCGCCCATGGCCACATTGATGACCTGACAACCGCGGCAGATGCCAAAGATTGGCTTGCCCAACCGATAGAAGGCGTGAAAGAGTTCCCATTCAAAGGTATCGCGTTCCGGTTTGATCTTCACGGTGTCGTTGAGGATCTCCTCGCCGTAGAGCACGGGATCGAGATCAGCGCCGCCAGAGAGAAGAAGTCCGTCGCACAGTTGTGCCATCTCTTCGGCGCACAGGCCGCAGGTGAGAAGCGGAACGCCGCCGGCGCGGTACAGTGCATCGGTATAGGCGTTATTCAGCTCGTTGAACCACCGGCGTTCGTCACTTTCCATTGTGCGGCGGTCGGCAGATACGCAGATCAGCGGTTTTTTCTCCAACATAATCAACCCACTCCTTTTTCACATGGTACCACGGTTCCCCATTCTCCGCAACCGCGTCACGATTTTTTCTTGCCATAGGCTTCCATTTATTGTATGCTGAAGTTGTGTAACAAAGGAGGACTTTCCCCATGAAAAAAGTTTTTAATTTTTTTGGTATCGTTCTGGCGCTGATCCTCAGTCTGGCGCTGGTTCCCACCATGATCGTCACGCCCATTTGGAACGGCGCTTCCGGTCTTTTGCAGCCGGAAGTCATTGCAGATCTCACCACCCAGCTTGCCCAGGAGATTGATTTCTCCGAAGTTTCCCTGAACGACCCCGAGCTGGTGGCAACTCTCGCCGAGGCTGGCATCACACCGGAAGCCGCGCAGGCGATCCTCTCTTCCAACACCGCCAGCCGTGTGCTGACGCTTTTGGGTCAGGATCTGGCGCATGTCGTGGAAGGCAGTCTCTCCGCCTCCGCCCTGACGGAAGCTGAGGTGCTGCGCATTGTCGAAGACAATAAGGGCGAGCTGATTGACATCATGCGGCTGATCGCTCCCTCGGAAATGGCAGGCGTGAGCGACGATCAGGTAGCACCGATGGTGGATTTCTTTGTGCAGGAACAGGTTCTCCCCCTGCTGGGTGAGCTGAACACAGCACTGCTGGACCTGCAGACCCAGCTCCACAGCGAGCTGGACGAGTTCATTGCGCTGGTCGCCGGTCCCGTTGTCTCCACTGCTCTGCTGGTGGCAATTGCCGTTATGGCCGTTTTGATCTTCCTGTTCCGCTGGCCTCAGCAGAAGGGTTTTTTGTGGCTGGGTATTGACTGTGCTATTGCTGCTCTGCCGGTTCTGGGCATCGCTTTCTCCCTGAAGGGTGCGCAGCTTTCTCAGATTTTGGCTCAGGGTGCCGGCCTCCCCGATGTGCTCAGCCCCGTGCTGCAGCGCGTGGCCTCTCCCATCCTCACCGGCGGCATCATTCTGGCCGCTGCAGCCGTTGTGCTGATCGCCGCCTTTATTCTCCTGCGTGAGCGCCGGATGAAAAAAGCAGCTGCAGCGCAGGAATACGCGCCTGTTTCTCCCGCACCCGCCGCAGCCGCAGCATATATCCCCGCCGAAAACGTTACAGAAACCGAGCCTGTCGCATCTTCCGATGCACCTGTTCAGCGCTCCCCCTGGGACAACGTGTAAATCTTCTTCCATAAAAAAATACGGACCGAAAAACCGTCCGCATTTTTTATTTTCTTTTCACCAGTGCCGCATGCACATAGCCGGCAGCCAACAGCGCCAGCAGCGCCGCCACCACGCTTACTACCTGCTGGGCATAGCAGGAAACGCCAAAAGCGGTATTTCCGCCGCGCTGCACCGCAGCCACCACAACGCTGAAGACCAACGTGGACAAAAATCCGGCAAGACCGCACAGGCTCTGGGTCAGTGCCACCGCGTCAGAACGCTGCTCGTCGGGCACCACGTCAAAAATCAGATTGGTTCTTCCGATCTCAATGGCACCCTGCGAAATACCGTAGAGCAGGTTATACACCGCAAACGGCACCAGACCGCGACCAGGCACCGCAAAGACGCAGGTCGCAAAACCCACAGCAGCCAGCACAAAGCCCAACCGCACCATCACCGGGAAAGAGCATCTGTCGCCATAGTTGCCCCATGCACGGGAAACCAGCGCCCGCACAAGACAACCCAAAATGCTCAGCACCGATACCAGCGTCAGGCTAAAACCCAACTCCTTGATCTGGTATGTGCCGTAAAAAGGCACGGCGGCATAATTGGCGGCGTGCCAGATCACATACAAAACAGCAATCCGCCGCACCTTGCGGATTCGCAGTACCGCGGCAAAGCGCCGCACCACACCGTTCCCGGTAGGATGTTGCAGCTCCCGGTCCGTCACGCAGCGCAGCAGCGCCGTGTGGACTGCCATCAGCACGAGAATTGTCAAACCGCACAGCGCAAACGCCACCATTTCTCTGCCGCGGTTACGGAAATAGTCGGACACAGCGCCCATGATCAACGAAAAGGCCATGCCGGACAACAGAGAGAATATCTGCATGTTGGCCGTGAAAATGCCGCGTGCACCGTCATCCACCCAGTTCATCAACCAACCCACTTTTTCCGGGTGGGCAATATAATACAGGAAATAGGCCAGCAAAATCAGCACCACAAAAAGCGCGATCCGCGCCCGGTCGCCCACCGGCAGGAAAGGAATCAAGTAGAGTGCGGCGAAAATCATCTGGTTGAGCACGCTGAACACCGTGACAAATGTCCGGGACCGCCGGGGACGCAGCAGCAGGCTCAGCAGCTGGAACACGCAGCCTAAAGAGATCACAGCGCCGAGGATTCCTGTCAGCGCGTCAGACATCCCCAGTCCCGTTGTCAGCGCCGCCAAAAACGAGCCGGTCATCAGCAGCGCAATATGATATTCCACCGCCGCCTGCACGATATACAGTCGGTTATTCCGCTTTCTCTGTCCGGCTGTGATCTGCTCCATATCCCTCACCTCACCGGAATGATAGCACGCCTTGTTTTTGTCGTCAAGAACGCAAAAAAACGCCGGCAGTCGTTAGACTGTCGGCGTTTTGGTGCGCGGTACAGGACTCGAACCTGTGACCCCATGCACGTCAAGCATGTGCTCTACCAGCTGAGCTAACCGCGCGGAGAACGTTAATTACTATACATGATATTTTTTTGTTTGTCAACACTTTTCTTGCTAAATCTTAAAAAATTTGTTATACTCATAGCAACATCTCATAAGGAGAGAATGCTATGGAAAAAATCGCACTGGTTACCGGCTCTTCCCGCGGTATCGGCCGCGCCATTGCCGCCCATCTGGCCCGCAGCGGCTGGGCTGTGTGCATCAACTATATTCAGCGCCGCGACTGCGCCGAGGAACTGGCAGCACAGCTGACGGCCGAGGGCTGCCGCGTGATGGTCTGCCAGGCCGACGTAGCCGACAAAGACGCAGTGGACGCCATGGTGCGCCGGATCGAAGCAAACTTCGGTCCCGTCTCCCTGTTGGTCAACAACGCCGGCATCGCCGGACAGGAGCTTTTTCAGGATGTGACTGCACAGATGTGGCGCCGCTACTTCGCCGTGAATGTGGACGGCGCATATCACACAACACAGGCTGTGCTGCCCCACATGCTCCACGAGCATACCGGCTGCATCATTAATATTTCCTCCATCTGGGGCCTGCGGGGCTCCAGCTGCGAATCTGCCTACTCCGCCACCAAACACGCCCTTGTCGGCTTGTCCCGCTCTCTGGCGGCAGAACTGGCTCCCTCCGGCATCCGTGTCAACTGCGTGGCACCGGGCGTGATCCGTACCGACATGCTCAACATGCTGCCTGATGAATACCTGCCTCAGCTGACGCAGGAAACGCCTCTGGGGCGTCTGGGCACACCGGAAGATATTGCCTATGCTGTAGCCTTCCTGGCTGACGAAAAGGCCAGTTTCATCACCGGACAGGTGCTGACCGCCGATGGCGGTTTCCTGTTGTAAGAGGAGGACTCAAGCGATGGCAGATTTCAGCATCAATGAGATGCAGGCCATGCAGCGTGCACTGCAGGAACAGTACAAACATAAGTGGGAGCCCATTGGCCCTGCCACCGGCCAGAACAAGCTCTTATGGATGATCGGCGAGATCGGCGAGGTCATCGACATCGTAAAGAAAAGCGGCGGACAAACCGCCTGCACCGATCCTGCACTGCGCAGCGCTCTGATTGAAGAGCTGGCCGATGTGCTGATGTACTACAACGACGTGCTGCTGTGCTACGGTATCTGTGCCGAGGAGCTCAAGCAGAGTTACACGGAAAAATTTGAAAAAAATATGGATCGCTGGTGAACACATTTTCACGGCGCACGAAAAAAGACAAGGCATTTTGCCTTGTCTTTTTTATTTTATTCCGGCAAAGGCTGGCTGTGCATCATCACGCGGCCAAAGCAGGTGAGACTGCGTCCGCTGCCGCGCAGAAACACCACATCGGCATCGGCGCGGCGGCGGTTGAGAGAAAAGAGATACACCACGCCCAGCGGATCTTTATAGTACTGCTTGCACAGCATATCGCCGTCCACACAGAAGATGCCCACATCGCCATTTTGCAGTGGATCGTGGTTGACATAGACCACCGAGCCGTCGGCGATCACCGGCTCCATGGAATCGCCCTGGATCCGCACCGCCAACTCTGCACCGGGGGGCACATCGCCCGTCACCGTCAAAGGTTCAAAGTCCTCACCAAACACCGGCGCGGCATAGCCGGCCGCAGCAGGGGAGCGGTACAGCGGAATCACCCGCGGCTCTGCGGGACCGCGTTCTTCCTCCAGTTCCGATTGCCACAGTCCCAGCGAATCCACCAGCGCATACACCGTCTGGCGGCCCGTCAAGCTCAGGCGGCGGAACTTCTCCAGCAGGCGCTGCTCTTCACGGCTGCAAGCAAAGCCCGCAGCGGCACGGAAGCTGTCACGGTAGAGATAATTGGGGTCTACCTGCAGCGCATCAAACAACCGCAGCAGCACATCCTCTTTGGGGAAACTAATGCTGGTCTCATAATTGCCGATCGCTGACCGGGACACCCCCAGCCTTTCTGCCAGCTCTGCCCGGCTGATGCCCAATTCCTCCCGGCGAAACCGTAAACGCTCACCAAAACTCATGTAACAGCCCCCCTCGACAAGTTTCCTGTTCTTTCGACATCATACTAACCTATGGAGCGTGGTTTGTCAATTCATTTTAACAAGAAACTTGTGATTCTATGCTTGACAGCTCAAGATGCTTGTGATGCAGTAGGCCATGTCACAAGATTCTTGGCACCTCATCCTTACCCTCATCCTTGTCTTATGGCAAAAGAGGAGCCCTGCGGCTGCAGGGCTCCTCAGGGTCATTTCCCGATACGTTCTTTGAATTCAGCCAGATCCACCACGCAGCCGGTGAGGCGGGATTCCTCGGCCGCCAGCGCCATTAAGTGGCTCTCCACTGACAGGGAAACCGAGCTGCGGTCTGCGCCGCCGCGGAGGAAGAAATCTTCCATCATCACCAAATCGCTTCCGCCATGGCCAATGTCCGATGTTTCGATGTGCCGCACTTCCACCTGCTCCGGCTCCGTCGCATTGCGCGGGAACCGACGGATCGTCAGGTTATTGGTACGGTCATCCGCCTCGATCTCGCCGTCGGTACACATGATATGAAACTGACGATACATCCGGTCGCTATGGCCATTGAGGGTAAAGGTGGCGGTAACTCCCGTATCAAACTCCATAGCCACACTCATGTGGTCGCAAACATCGTTGTCGCAGCGGTACACGCAGCGGCCATAGGGAGAGGTTCGCAGGGCTTCCTCCAGTGCTGCTTCCGTCTGCTCCAGGCACACCATGTCGGACGGCCAGCGGCCCAGTGTAGGCCGATAAACCTGCATGGCGTCAAAGCGGCACGTTTCACCCAGCGCACAGTCGCAGCAGCGCTCCGCACTGCCCTCAGGCGCTTTCTCGGCACGGAAGTATTCCAATGAACCAAATGCGCAAATGCGCTTGCAGTGGGCGCCCGTAAACCACAGCAGCAGATCCATGTCATGACAGGACTTTGCCAGAATAATGGGGGCGGTTTCCGAGCTGCTGTGCCAGTTGCCACGAACAAAGGAATGGGCCATGTGCCAGTTTCCCACATTTTCCGTATGTTTGATATTGACCACCCGGCCCAATTCGCCGGAATCCAGGATTTGCCGGATGGCAGATATCAAGGCATGATAGCGCATCACATGGCACACCGTCACCTTACGCCCCAGCGCCAGCGCACGGCGCTCCACCTCCACACACTCCCAGGCGGAGGGGGAAATCGGTTTTTCCAGCAGAATGTCATACCCCCGGTCCAGAGCCTGCATCACATGGCCAAAGTGGGCACGGTCCAGGCTGGCAATGATCGCCGTATCCGCCATTTTAGGGCAGGAAAACAGTGCCTCTGCCGAAGAAAACCGGCGCTCAGGCGGGATCTGCAGCACTTCACCGGCACGGATCAAGCGCTCACGCCGCGGTTCAGCAATAGCGATAATATCCACACCATGTTCGCACGCCCACTGCGCATACAGCATGCCGCGCGACCCTGCTCCAATCAACACACATTTCATCGCACTTTCCTCTTTCTTTTGTCCACCAATCAAAGTTCCTTACTCAGCTCAGAGAGCTCCTTGCGGACCTTTTTACGCAGCACATCGCCCTCTTTAGGGTAGCCCACGGTGACCAGCAGGCGAACCGGCATGTCCAGATCGCAGATCTGGCGGATCTTATTATCATCCAGCCAGCCCAGAATGCAGGTGCCCAGACCCTGGGCGGCGGCTTCTGCCGTCAGATAGGCCACAGCGATGCCAATGTCGATGGAACGATAGTCGTTGTTTTTCAGCTTGGCACCGACGGCGGCGGTTTTGACATAGGGTTTCTCAGACACCACGATGACCACGGGAGCATCGGTGGCAAACTTATTCAGGCCCGCCATGCCGCGAGCGGCTTTTTCCACCTCTTTGGCCACCTCGCCATGGCAGACGGTGAAGTGATAGGGCTGGCCGTTACAGGCCGAGGGAGCCAGCCGGGCAGCACGGAGCATAGCGTCCAGCTTTTCCTGCTCTACCGCACGATCAGGGTCGTAGCTGCGGCAGGACTGGCGGCTTTCTGCAATTTCCATAAAGTTCATAAGCGACCTCCTATAGGTAAATTTTATGCGAAATATCTCTCAAGAATCCGCGTGGGTTGTCTCATAGATCTGCCGCACATAAGCGCGGTTACGCCAGACAAAGAGCCAGCAGCACGCGCAGGCAAAGACACCGCACACCGACATGCACACCCGGTAGTCCAGCACCTCGCCCATGGCGCCGATAAGCAATGTAAAGACGGAGGTGGACACCATGGACAGCATACTCTCAAAGCCGTTGATACGGGCGCGAAGCTCATCCGGGATATACTGCTGCACCGCTGCATGGCGCATGGTGGCGCTATTGATGCCCAAAAAGCCGCACAGTGCGCGGTTGGCCAACATCAAAGGATAGGGCAACCACAAAAGACAGGCATCCATCACATCATAGGTCTGGTAGACAAAGAACGCAAAAGGAAACTTCTTCTTATCCGGAATTTTGATGTTGTAATGCACCACTCCGCCCAGCGTGCGGCCGGCAAACTCCGCCACCGAAAAGAGGGAATACATGGCCGTGGTAAAGCCGGGTGTCACACGGAAAAAGGCCACCAGCAGGGAGGAATAGCCCATGCCCACGCCCATGGAGGCGGCTACATAGCTGTACATGCTCCGAAGACCGCGCTCATGACCCAGGTATTCTGCCGCCTCTTTCAGATCCGACAGCCACAGCTTGACGGAAAACGCCTGGCCGTCCATGCGGTTTTCCTCCTGTATGGTAATGCGGCTTTCGATCAACGAGGCGGACAGGGACAAGCCGCCCTGGATCACCAGAATCCAGGCCACGCCGATGGTGTCCAGCAGCAGTGCGGCAACGGGCATCATCACCACCCGCATGACAGGATAGAGCATGGAGGAGACGGTATAGCCCTTTTGCTCCAGACCGGGCGGGATCAACTTGGGATAAATGCTGTTAAACGCCAGTGAGTCAAACGTTTGCAGACTGGTGAGCACCAGCGAAAAGAGGAGGTAACCGACATAGGTAAAGTCGCACCGCAGCAGATAGATACCGCCGAGAATATACAAAACACCATTGGTGGCGTCACCGGCCACCAGGAAGGGTTTGCGGGGCAGACGATCCATCCAGGGCGTGGCCACCAGCGGGATCACGGCGCCGGGAATCACTTGAATAGCCAGAATCAGAGCCGAGGCCAGCGTACTGCCGGTCTCGTCAAAGACAAGGAACGACAGGGCAAAGCCGCCGGCAATACCGCCGGCACAGCCACAGGCACTGGCCAAAAACAGCAATGTGTAGTTTTTCGTCCACAGGGTCTTTGACACGGTATCACCTCCTCAGTCCTTGCAGTGTACCATGTTTTTCCGCTGGACGCAAGGCAGGCCCCCGGAAAAGAAAATAACGGACACCGCCAGGCAGTATCCGTTATTTGGCTCATCCAATCCGTTTCAAGCCAGAGACGATACCTTTCTCCACAGCCCAAAAGCCAATGCATCCAACGCCGTAGCAAAGAATATCCGGCCAGGAAAAGGTTCTTCCTATGAGGGTGGAAAGGAATGCGTTATCCTCCCATCCCAGCCACTTCACAACATCAACATATTGTGCTGCCTCCACAAGCGCAGCAAAGGCAAACACATAGACTGGCAAGGCCGACACGCCTTTTGGTATAGCGATCCTGCACAAACAGCAAATCAGCACCGTTACAAGCGCATCGCTAATATAGGGGCGAACAAAATCATCGTGGATAAACAGTGCAATACATATTTCCACACAAAGGAGGATGGCAAACATAGCCGCGTATATACTTCGTAACTTTCTCATCGCTATTTCACCGCCTTTATTTTATCATAGCACGATCTGCTTAATATCACAAGGACGCCTTTCTCGCGGAAAAAGTAAAACACCTGAACGCTTTCGCATTCAGGTGTTTTGGTGGGGGATGGTGGATTCGAACCACCGAAGGCAGTGCCAGCAGATTTACAGTCTGTCCCCTTTGGCCACTCGGGAAATCCCCCATATGAAATTTTTGGAGCTGGTAGACGGACTCGAACCCCCGACCTGCTGATTACAAATCAGCTGCTCTACCAACTGAGCTATACCAGCAAGTTAACCAGCGAAGATTATGATAACAGATCGGAGGTGCTTTGTCAACAAAAATTTTCGCAAGTTTCCACTTTTTTACCACGTTCACGAGAGGAGAGATGCACATGACACTTTTGGAGATGTCCGCCCAGTACACAGCCGATGCCGATGCGTTTGCCCGCCGCATCAACTTGCTGCGCCGGCAAGCTGATGCAACCAACGACCCCGAGGAGCGCTGGCAGCTGCAACGACGGATCGCCGATCTGACGCCTCTGCTGCGGCAAAGCCGGACACTGGCACAGATCACGGAACATTACTACGACAGGGGGTATCCCAAACATGCGCAATATCAGCTCTGATGCAAACATCGATCTGCGCCAATGGTGCAGCGAACACGGAGCGGACAACAGCGAAGCACTGCAGCGGTTGCTTACATATCTGCCACAGGCCATGGAAGCAGAGCTGACCGACCGGCAACGGCAGACGATCTACATGTATTTTTACGATGAGATGAACGTCACCCAGATTGCGCAGGCGTTGTCCCTGAATCCTTCTACCGTCTCGCGGACGCTGCAGCGGGCCACCCAACGGCTGCTGCGGGTCTTGCGCTACACCATATGAATCCGACCCGCCTGCATAATCGGCAGGAAGGCCCTTAAATCAAAAAGCACGCATGCCAATGCATGCGCACTTTTTGCCGTTATATCAGAACCAGCTGGAAATAAAGATCTCCAGACCGATGAAAATCAGGATCACACCACCCATGATGCCGGCTTTGCCGGCCAGGTGCGTGCCAAACTTCTTGCCGATGACCAGTCCGCCCAGACAAATAAAGAAGGTCACCACCGCAATGATCATTGCGCACACCAGCGCCATAAGACCATCATACTCAGCAATGGTGAAACCGACACTCAGCGCATCGATGGAGGTGGCCACGCCCTGTACCAGCAGCGCAGACAGACCCACACCTTCGCTCTGCTCCGGTTCTTCACCGCGCAGACCTTCCATCAGCATCTTACCGCCGATCCAGCCCAGCAGAGCCAGCGCGATCCAGGGGATAAATTTCTCAAAGGCGCGGAAATACTGCACAATCGTGTGGACGCACAGCCAGCCCAGCAAAGGCATCAGCGCCTGAAAGGCGGCAAACACACCGGCAACAGCACACATCTTGCGTCGCGGCATCTTTGCCTCACGCAGGCCGTTGGCCAGAGACACGGAAAAGGCATCCATTGCCAAACCCACACCCAACAGGATGCTGTTAAAGAAAAAAACAAAACTCCAGCTCATTGTCATGCTCCTTATGTAGATAATCGGAAACAAAAAAGAGACCTGCGTCCGACTGACAGCCGTACACAGGTCTCTCTCTTTTGCGCAGTAAGACTCCATGTACGACCGCAGAATGGGAAATACATGTGAGTCTCGCGATTGAAGGCAAGCCAGGCCGAAACGGCCAGTATGTTGACTTGCCACGCTCCTCGCGGAGCGCTCGCTACTCCCTCACGGAAGAAACGTGCCCGTCAGGGCAAGTAAAATGCTCTTTCACAAAAGTGAAAGAGCATTTGTGGAGCGGGCGACGAGGCTCGAACTCGCTACCTCGACCTTGGCAAGGTCGCGCTCTACCAGATGAGCTACGCCCGCAGAACAGGGTTGATTATACGGTATATTTTCCTGTTTGTCAACCCTGTTTTTTCATTTTTTCAAAATTATTTCTATAATCCCCACATTTTCTCCCTCGGGGTAGAAATTCACCTGCCACGGCTCCTGCTCCTTTGCGTCGCTCTGGCTCTGCACATCAGACACCATGGCAAGAACTTCCTGTTGCTGGTGATCAAAATAAGAAACCTGCACCGTCAATTCTGCCACGTTCTTTTCCGCCGCAGCCTGCAGCAGATCCGGCAGCGCCGAAATGCTGGTGGTGTGGACGATAGAGTCCATCTGGGCTGCCGTGCGGCGATAGCCGATAGTCAGCGTGATGGCGGCATAGTTGCGCGGGGTGTTGTCGATGGTATAGGTCAGGTAATCCACTGCATAGGAACCCAGAGGCGTTTCACTTTGCACCTCGCGGCAGGCTTGTTCTGCCAGCTGTGTCACATCGGTACTGCCCTCATCGCGGTACAGCCAGATGGTGCCCTCTTTTTTCTGCTCACCCACCAGAATCAGCAGGTCGTTTACCACTTCCTGATAATTCTCCGCGCGCAGCACGTCCTCATTTTCATAGTAGCTGGAAGAGTGGGGCTCCACCACGCTGTATTCCCGATGAAAGAACGATGTGCAGCCTGTCAGCAGCAACGCCATGACAGACGCAAGCAACATGCAGATTCCTTTTTTCATGGCGCTCTCCTTTCTCTCCGGCTTACAGGGTGCCGGAACTGTTGTCCAAAAATCCTTCACCCAAAATCTCGTGGGCATCGCAAACGATGATAAAGGCATCCGGATCAATCCGGCGCACCATACGCTTAATGGGCACAAAGTATACGCGGGAGAAGGCACACAGAATCACCTGTTTGCTCTGGCCGCTGTATGCACCCTTGCCTTCGATCAGCGTGACACCGCGTTCCAGATCCAACAGCTGACGGGTGATCTCATCATGGTGGTCGGAGATGATGTAGGCCACCTTGGATGCAGTGGCGCCGTACACCACACGATCCATGGCCAGGGAGGAGACATACAGACCCACCAGACCATACAGAGCGCGGGTGAAATCCCGGAAGATCAGGGCGTAGACCACCGTCACCACCAGGTCTACCGACAGCATCAGCGTGCCGATGGAAGCGCCCTCAAACTTCAGTTTCATGATGCGGGCTGCCATCTCCGTGCCGCCGGTGTTGGCGTCCTGGCGCATCATCACACCGGCTGCCACGCCGGCGATCACACCGCCGTACAGGGCCGCCAGAATGGGATCCATGGGCTGAAACTCATGGAGGGCCGCAAACAGGTCGATAAACAGCGAGGTCACCGTCATGCCGTAAAGGGAGGCAAAGAACAGGCGGCGGCCAATCATCTTCCAGCCCACAATAAACAGCGGAATATTCAGAATCCACGCCACCGTACCCACCGGGGCCCAGGGCAGAAAGTAGTTGATGATCTGTGCAATACCGGTAAATCCGCCCACGCTGATGTGGTTGGCATCATAGCACCAGTCAAAGCCAAAGGCATAAAAAGCACAGGCCACCGTGATCAGCAAGTACGAAAAGATCACATTGCGTTTCATAGCTAAAGCTTCTCTCCTTTAAAAACAGGTGTCCTTACAGCAGTTCCAGCTGCTTTTCATCGCTGTCCTCTGTCTTGAGCAACGCACCGGCTGCCGGCACGCTGCGCACGCGATAGCGGGAGTGGTTGACAATGCCGGTTTCCGCCACGGCCGCCACACGCTCCAGCTGGAATTTGGGTTTCATGGTCATCACCGCCACGCCCTGAGTGGCGCGGGTAGACTTGGGGGAGAGCAGCGCCGTGTTGAAAATCATGGCGCGGGGCTCGGTGGAATAGAGCACCAGCTCTTCTTCCTGCTGCACCACACGCAGCGCCACCAGCGCACTCTTGTCGCTGTAGGCGCCGGTGAGCTTGCGGCGATTGGAGGTGGTGGCATAGGCCTTCAGCTCCACACGGGCGGCCTTGCCGTTTGCAAAGAAGAACAGCACATGGCCACTATAGTCGCCGGGCAGCACCATAGCAATCACGTTCTCGCCGCTGTCCATCCCCAGCTTAGCCGGCAGATAGTCACCCAACAGCGAGGCCTTGGCGTCAGCAAATTCACCGGCGCGGGTCTTATAAACCTGGCACTGATCGGTGAAGAACATGAGCTCTGCGTTGGACGTAGTCTCCACCGTCACGCGCAGGCTGTCACCCTCCTTGAACTTCTGCTCGCCGGACATACGCAGGGACTGAGGCGTAATCTTCTTGAAGTAGCCCTCTTTCGACAGGAAGATGTGGACAGGATACTCCTCTACCGCCTCCGCTTCATCATACTCCTCCACCTCGTGATCATAGATGATCTCGGTGCGGCGGGGGACAGCATACTTCTTGCGCACAGCCGTCAGCTCGTCGATGATGATCTTGCGGATGCGGCGGCTTTGACGCAGCGTATCCTCCAGATCCGCGATCTCATCCTGCAGGCTTTCGGTTTCCGCCACGCGCTTGAGGATATACTCCTTGTTGATGTTGCGCAGTTTGATCTCCGCCACATACTCGGCCTGCACCTGATCGATGCCAAAACCGATCATCAGGTTGGGAATGACCTCCGCCTCTTCTTCCGTGTTGCGGATGATAGCGATGGCCTTGTCGATATCCAGCAAAATCCGCTTCAGACCCAGCAGCAGGTGCAGCTTTTCCTTCTTTTTGTTGAGGATGAAATACACGCGGCGGCGGACCGACTCGGTACGCCAGGCAGTCCATTCCTCCAGAACCTCGCCCACGCCCATAACACGGGGCATGCCGGCGATGAGGATATTGAAGTTGCAGCTGACCGTATCCTGCAGGGGCGTCAGCTTGAAGAGCTTCTGCATCAGCTTGTCCGGATCGGTGCCGCGCTTGAGATCGATGGCCAACTTCAATCCGCTCAGATCCGTCTCGTCGCGCATGTCGTTGATTTCCTTGATCTTACCGGCCTTCACCAGCTCGGCCACCTTGTCAAGGATGGCCTCGATGGAGGTGGAGTAGGGGATCTCATAGATCTCAATGAGATTTTCCTTCTTATCGTAGCGCCAGCGGCTGCGCAGGCGGATGCCGCCGCGGCCGGTTTCATATACCTTACGCAGCTCATCCGGATCACAGATCAGCTCACCGCCGGTGGGGAAATCGGGGGCCAGCAGGGTAGTGGTGATGTCATGGTCGGGATTCTTCAGATAGGCAATGGTGGTGTCGCACACCTCGCCCAGGTTGAATCCACAGATCTGGCTGGCCATACCCACGGCGATACCCTGATTGGCGCTCACCAGCACATTGGGGAAGGTGGTGGGCAGCAGGGCAGGCTCCTTCATGGTGTTATCGTAGTTATCCACGAAGTCCACGGCGTCGCAATCGAGGTCGCGGAAAAGCTCGGCGCAGATGGGGGCCAGCTTTGCCTCGGTATAGCGGCTGGCAGCGTAGGCCATATCGCGGGAGTAGACCTTACCGAAGTTACCCTTACTGTCCACGAAGGGATGCAGCAGGGATTCGTTGCCCTTGGCAAGACGCACCATGGTCTCGTAGATGGCCTGATCGCCGTGGGGGTTGAGACGCATGGTCTGGCCCACAATGTTGGCGCTCTTGGTGCGCGAGCCCGTCAGCAGGCCCATCTTATACATGGTATAGAGGAGCTTGCGGTGAGAGGGCTTGAAGCCATCAATCTCCGGAATGGCGCGGGAGACGATGACGCTCATGGCGTAGGGCATGTAGTTGCTGTCCAGCGTCTCAGTGATGGGCTGATCCAGCACCACGCCCTGCAGACCCATGACGTTGGGGTTATCGGTGCGCTGCACCGGCTGTTCGCTTGTTTTTTTCTTAGCCAAATTTGCGCACCTCCCTTAGCTGACGTCGATCATGTCCATATACTTGTAGCCGTTCTCGGCGATATAATCCTTGCGGCCCTGAAGATTATCACCCAGCAGCAGGTCAAAGACCTCGGCAGTACGCTGGGCATCCTCCGGCATCACCTTGACAAGGCGGCGGGTTTCGGGGTTCATGGTGGTCAGCCACATCATCTCCGGGTCGTTCTCACCAAGACCCTTGGAGCGCTGCACCGTCACCTTTTTGCCCTCCAGCTGGCGCAGGACCTCAGCCTTCTCCTTCTCGGAATAGGCAAACCACGTCTTTTCCTTGTAGCTGATCTCGAAAAGGGGCGTCTCGGCAATGTAGACATAGCCCTCGCGGATCAGGGTAGGGCAGAGGCGATAGAGCATGGTAAGGATGAGCGTGCGGATCTGGAAGCCGTCCACGTCGCCGTCGGTGCAGATGATGACCTTGTTCCACCGGAGATTATTGATATCAAACTGGTTGAGATCCTTGACGGCCTTTCCGCTCACTTCCACGCCGCAACCCAGCACCTTCATGAGGTCGGTGATGATCTCGCTTTTGAAAATACGGGCATAGTCGGCCTTCAGGCAGTTGAGGATCTTACCGCGCACCGGCATGAGACCCTGGAACTCCGCATCGCGGGACTGCTTGCAGGCGCCCAATGCGGAGTCACCCTCCACGATGTAGATCTCGCGGCGGTCGGTATCTTTGGTGCGGCAGTCCACAAACTTCTGCACGCGGTTGGCGATATCGATCTTCTCGGTAAGCTTTTTCTTCTGGTTGATGCGGGTGCGCTCTGCCGTTTCGCGGCTGCGCTTGTTGATGAGCACCTGGGCGGCGATCTTGTCGGCCGCTTCCCGGTTCTCGATAAAATAGATCTCCAGACGGCTGCGCAGGAACTCCGTCATGGTCTCCTGAATGAACTTATTGGTGATGGCCTTCTTGGTCTGGTTTTCGTAGCTGGTCTGGGTGGAGAAGTTGTTGGAAACCAGCAGCAGGCAGTCGGCCACGTCAGGATAGGTGATCTTGGCCTCGCCCTTGAGATACTTATTGTTCTCGCGCAGGTATTTGTCGATGGCACCCACCAACGCAAGGCGGGTGGCCTTATCGGGGCTGCCGCCATACTCGAGAAAGCTGGAGTTGTGGTAGTGCTCCGTCACGTGGACGCGGTTGGAGAAGCAGCAGGAAACGCTCAGCTTCACCTTATACTCCGGCTTGTCCTCACGGTCGCGGCCGCGGCGCTCGGCATCCCAGAACACCGGCTCGGTCAGAGCATCATCACCGGCCAGCTCCGCCACATAGTCGGCAATGCCGTTTTCGTAGACGAAGTCCTCCGTCTCAAACTTACCGTTTTCCAACTGGTTGCGGAAACGGAACGTCACACCGGCGTTGACCACCGCCTGACGCTTCATGACATCGCGGTAGTAGTCGGCAGAGATGGCGATATCGGTAAACACGTCCAGATCGGGCAGCCAGCGGGTGCAGGTACCGGTCTTGCGTTTATTGGAGGTCATCTCTTCCATTTCCAGCTTGCCCACGATGGAGCCTTTCTCGAAATGGAGCTTATACTCCTTGCCCTCGCGCCAGACGGTAACATCCATGTAGCGGGATGCATACTGGGTGGCACAGGCACCCAGACCGTTGAGGCCGAGAGAGTACTCGTAGTTATCACCGGAGTCGTTGTTATACTTGCCGCCGGCGTACAGCTCGCAGTACACCAGCTCCCAGTTATAGCGCTGTTCCTTCTCGTTCCAGTCCACAGGGCAGCCGCGGCCCATGTCCTCCACCTGCACGCTGTGGTCGTTGAAGCGGGTAACGGTGATGAGGCGGCCGTGACCCTCGCGGGCCTCGTCGATGGAGTTGGAGAGGATTTCAAACACCGCGTGCTGGCAGCCTTCCAGACCGTCCGAGCCAAAAATGACACCGGGGCGTTTGCGGACGCGGTCTGCGCCTTTGAGCGATGAGATACTGTCGTTATCGTAGGTTTTTTTCTTAGCCATATATTCCTCCGTGCCGTGTTTATCCGGCGCTGTAAATCCATAACTGTTATATTTTATCGCATTTTTCCCGTTCTGGCAAGTGGTACCACAAGGCCGGTTTTGACTTGTGCTGCCGAGAACAAAATACAGCAAAATGTCGGTTGACACGACGTTATGAATAACACCGCCGCAACCTCCGTTTTCCCTTGTCAGCACAAGGTTTTGCACACTTTCCACAGCTTTTTCCACATCATTATGTCAACGGGAAATTCAGCCAAAATCGTTCGGTTCTGCGTCAAAAAAGCACCGCCTTCGGCAGGAATCCGAAGGCGGATTTTGCAACTTTTTGTCGCTTTTTACCGCAGCCCCTGGGTGCGCTCAGCATCACGGAAAATATGGCGCAGCATCAGAACTGCCACAACAGCCAACACCGCTTCCGCGCACAACTGGGCATAGGCCAAACCGTAGAGGGGCACGATGGCGTTGAGAATCACGAGGGCCGGGATCTCCAGCGCTACCTTACGCAGCACCGCAAAGAGGAGCGACCGCTTGCCCATGCCGCAGGCCTGGAATACGCCAACCGCCAGAAAGTCCATACACAAGAAAGGCTGAGCCAAGATCAAGCCACGCAGAAACCGTCCGCCGTAGGCCAGAATTTGGGGGTCCCGTATAAAGAGACCCACAATGGTCTCCGGGAACAGACAGCACACCGCTACGATCACAATCTGGAAACTAAGAGACACCTTAGTGGCAAACACAAAGCCATCCTTCATGCGTCTTGCGTTTCCGCCGGCGAAGTTATAGCCCACCAGAGGCATCACCGCCTGGCCCACACCCATGGCGGCATACATGGGCACCATGGCGATCTTTTGACCGATGCCCATGGCGGCCACGGCGCTGGCCTCATAGGTGGCGGTAAAGTTGTTGAGCACCGTCATGCCCACCACGTTGAGAAGATTCTGGATAGACGCCGGCACGCCCACACCGCACACGCCCTTGACAATATCGCGGCGGAAAGAGAACTGCCACGGGTCAACGCAGACCGCCGTCTTGCCCCGCCGCACCGCCAGCAGCACCAGGAAATAACCGCAGGCCACACAGTTGGATACGAAGGTAGCGCAGCCGGCACCGGCCGCACCCATGTTCAGACCCCAGGGCAGGATGAAAATGGGGTCGAGGATGATATTGAGGATACAGCCGGACATGGTACCAATGCTGGCGTGGAGGGCAGCGCCCTCGGCACGGAAGAGGTAAGCCATCACCACATTGAGAATAGAGGGCACTGCACCCAAACACACCGTCCAGCGCATATAAGCCGCGGTGGCTTCATAGGTCACGCTATCTGCGCCCAAAAGCTCCAGCAAGGGGCGGAAGAAAAGGGACACGAGCACAGAAAAGAGAATGCCGCTGCCCAGAGCGCAATAAAAGCCAAAAGCGGAGGCGCGGCGCACCGTATCCATGTCCTTGCGACCCAAAGCACGGCTCATCATGCTGGACGAACCCACGCCGAAGAGGTTATTGACGGCGTTGAATGCCAGCATCACCGGCGCCGCCAACGTCACGGCGGAGTTCTGCACGGCACTGCCCAGCATGCTGACAAAGAAGGTGTCCGCCAGATTATAGAGTACCATCACCAGCGAGCTGAGCACGCCGGGAATAGCCAGCGTCATCACCGCCTTGGGGATGGGCGCCTGTTCAAAGAGGTAAGTTTTATCGTTTTGCTGCATGGGGATTCCTTTCTAAGCCGAAATATGAGAGATTTCTATTAGAATATAGTATATCTCTCTTTCCCCAAAAAGTCAAAACCCCGCAGCCGTTGACAACCACGCCGCCGCGTGCTACGCTCAAATCAACCACTCATTCAGGAGGTCAGTCTATGGACCGTTCCATCCTCATCGCCGCCCACCGAGGTACTGCCGGCGGCAACATCCCCTGTAACACCCTGAGCGCCTATGAGCTGGCTCTGCGCGACGGAGCCGATATCATCGAGCTGGATGTGGCCCGCAGCGCCGATGGCGTGCTGCTGTGCTTTCATCCCGGCATGGAGCATGTGATGTATACCGACCCCACGCCCATCAGCGCCATGACGGGGCAGCAGGCGCGGCTGCGGCTACTGCGCAATCAGGATCTGAGCGAGACCAATTACACCGCGCCGCTGCTGGACGAAGCCTTCGAGCTGCTCAAAAACCGCTGTCAGATTGCAGTGGACAAGTTCTGGATGGCCATGCCGGAGATCACCGATTGCATTCGCCGCCACGGCATGACCGAACAGGTACTTTGCAAGATCCCCGGCCAGCGCAAATATTACGAGTCCTGTGCCCAAATTGCTCCCGACCTGCCGATTCTTCCGGTACTGCGCGGCAGCGACCCCTTCACCGGCACGGCGACGGAGCGCGCCATCCGTCAGGCCGGCGTGGAGGTATTGTTTGCCGCGGAGGACGAGGTACTGGCCTCGGCGGGATATATCGACGACATCCACCGGCGCAGCCAGCTACTGTGGGTCAACGCCATTGTGTATAACCGCACCGATATTCTCTCTGCCGGCCATACCGACGACCGGGCCGTGGCCGGTGACCCGGAGGGCGGTTGGGGCTGGTTGGTGGATCAAGGCTTTGATATTATCCAGACCGACTGGACGGCCCAGCTGCGGCGGTATCTCAACGAGCGGTGAATGCTCTCTGGCGCAGTCCATTAAGGGCTTAACGTGTCTGCAACTTTGCTGAATCCTTCGTTGTTAAAAAGAGCGACATCTGCGCAGAAGCAAAAGTAAGTATAGAAAATAAATTTTCTTTACAAAAAGAGGCTGTCCCAGTTGGGACAGCCTCTTTTTTATCTCATTATTTTGCCTCGGGCAGAAAGTCAGCAATTACTTGCTTTCCTTGATAGCAGCCTGAGCGGCAGCCAGACGAGCGATGGGCACACGGAAGGGGGAGCAGGACACATAGTCCAGACCGACCTTGTGGCAGAACTCCACGGAGGTGGGGTCACCGCCGTGCTCACCGCAGATACCCAGGTGCAGATCCTCGCGGGTGCTGCGGCCCAACTTAGCGGCCATAGCAACCAGCTTGCCAACGCCGTTCTGATCCAGACGGGCGAAGGGATCGTTCTCATAGATCTTGCGATCATAGTAAGCATCCAGGAACTTGCCGGCGTCGTCGCGGGAGAAGCCGAAGGTCATCTGGGTCAGGTCGTTGGTACCGAAGGAGAAGAACTCGGCCTCGGTAGCGATCTCGTCAGCGGTCAGAGCAGCGCGGGGGATTTCGATCATGGTACCGACCATGTACTTCATCTCCACGCCGGCAGCAGCCAGCTCTTCCTCAGCGGTAGCGACCACGACGCTCTTGACGTACTTGAGCTCCTTGATCTCGCCAACCAGGGGGATCATGATCTCGGGCACCATGGTCCAATCGGGGTGAGCCTTCTGGACGTTGATGGCGGCGCGGATCACGGCGCGGGTCTGCATAGCAGCGATCTCGGGATAGGTGACAGCCAGACGGCAGCCACGGTGACCCATCATGGGGTTGAACTCGTGGAGGCAGGCGATGATAGCCTTGATCTGCTCGACGGTCTTGCCCTGAGTCTTGGCCAGCAGCTCGATATCGGCTTCCTCAGTGGGAACGAACTCGTGCAGGGGGGGGTCCAGGAAGCGGATGGTGACGGGGCAGCCTTCCATGGCCTCGTAGATGCCCTCGAAGTCACCCTGCTGCATGGGCAGCAGCTTTGCCAGAGCGGCCTCGCGCTCCTCGACGGTGTCGGAGCAGATCATCTCGCGGATGGCGGCAATACGGTCACCCTCGAAGAACATATGCTCGGTACGGCACAGGCCGATACCCTGGGCACCCAGCTCACGAGCCTTCTTGGCATCGTGGGGAGTGTCAGCGTTGGTACGGACCTGCAGACGGCGATACTTGTCAGCCCAAGCCATGATGCGGCC
>JAZRRQ010000059.1:0-4806 GCA_045650885.1 Vescimonas sp.
TGCGTTAGCAACACGCAAACAGCAGTTGGTGTTGATTAGGGCGAGGGTCCACCCGTTCCCATCCCGAACACGGAAGTTAAGCTCGCTTCTGCCCACGATACTTGGCTGGAGACGGCCCGGGAAAATAGGTAACGCCAACACAAAGAGGACGTTCAAAAGAACGTCCTCTTTCTTATTTTCCGGCCTTCTCGATTGCTGCATTCCAACTCTCGGGATAATGAGTTCGATAGTAGTCGGCCTTGGGTCCGCGCGTGTGCAGAAGATCACTCTGCAAAATCTCATCTGTCTGAACTTCCTTTATCCAATCCAGCATAGCAGGGGAGAGTGTTTCGAAGCGATGGATCAGCAGCGAGCCTGCTCGTTCTTGCTCCAATAAAGCTTCATAGGCGTCGGGAATGTGAATTTCCTCAATGATGGATACAGCACAATCGCAAACCGCTTCATGAGGTATCTCTGTTGGTTTAGTATGTTCCGGTGCGCATAAGTAGAGACTGGCTTTTCGGCCGCGATACAGAATCTCCAGCGCATTGGGGAAGTATTCATCGAAATAGATCTGCCCGTTTTTATTATAGCCGTAAGTATATTCGTAATTGCGCACACTATACATCAGCGCCATGGGCAGCAGTGTAGTGAGGTAGACCTTGGCGGGCTTATCAAATGACTCTGGCTTTCGGGGGTTCAGAAGTGTCAACCCAGTCGTGGGGGAGCAATGGTAATAGGTCATTTTCGATCCCTCCTTACAATACTTATTTTACAGCAAACAGCGGCAATGACAAGACTTGAATGATGGCAGCTTTTATGCTATACTTTATTTGTAACAAAAAAGCGGATGTTCATTTGAACATCCGCTTCTTTATTTCGTAATCATTTCGATGCCCCGTAGCAGAGCGTCCTCGTTGATGGCACCGATGGCATAGGCTACGCCATATCCTTCCGCATCAAAGAAGTAAGTGGCGGGTAGGGAAGAGACACCGTAGGCGATGGCGGCACTGTAGTGCGTGTCGTAATAGACAGGAAAGGTATAGCCGGAATCGGCAATGAACTTCTGGGCGCCGGTCAGCGTTTCCTGTCCGCCATCTGTCATGTTGACCATCAGGAAATGGATCTCATCACCCATGCGCTGATAAACGGCGTCAAAGTCCGGCATCTCGCTCTTGCACGGGCCGCACCAGCTGGCCCAAAAGTTAACTACTACAGGCTTGCCGCGGAAATCAGAGAGTTTTACGGTGTTGCCGGAGGCGTCCAGCACGGTAAAATCGGGAGGAAACTTCTTTTCCTCTGTTTCTTCCTCTTGAGAGGATTCGCCAATGAGATGATCGGAGGTCAACTTATCACCGAAGTGATTGTAAAGTACCGATGCGAGAACGAGAACAACGACAAGTATAGCTGCACTAAATAATAGTTTCTTTTTTTGCTCCATGAATTCTTCTCCTTTAGCTCAATATGGCGAGAACACGCCCTATTAGCCCGGTGGCCATCAGAATACCGATGACAATCAACAGGCAGCCGCATACTGTGTTGATTGCACGGTAGTGTCCTTTGATCCAATCAAAGGCAGACTTCAGCTGATCGATCAGGATAGCGCTGGCCAGAAAAGGGATTCCTAACCCCAGCGAATAGACCAGCAGCATCAATGTGCCTTCCAGCACATGCCCTTGTTGGGAGGCAAGCATCAACGCGGAACCCAGGAAGGCACCTACGCAGGGCGTCCAGCCGAGAGAAAAAACAATACCGAAGAGCAGCGCGGAGAAGAAACCCAGATCGCCTGCCATACTGTGCCCGCTGCCGCGAAACAGATTGAGCTTTACAATGCCTAAGAAGTTTAAACCAAAGAAAATAACGATCAGTCCGCTGGCCACGTTCAAAGCCATTTGGTGTGTGTTGAGAAAGCTGCCCAGCGTTCCGGCCAGCGCGCCCATGGCGGTAAAGACAAGCGTGAAGCCCAGTACAAAGCCTGAGGCATTCGTTAACGTTTTTTTCGTGCTGCGCTCACCGCCGCCTGCAAAATAGGTGACATAGATGGGCAGCATGGGTAAAAGACAGGGAGAGATGAAGGTAATAATGCCCTCTAAGAAAGAAATAACATACTGCATAAAGTGCTTTTCCTTTACAGCAATTCTTCGATGAAACAGGCGATGGCCTCCCGGGAATCGGGGGAGATCACGAAGTCAATCAGGTCGCCTTCGGAAAAAATCGCCAGTGTCGGGACGTATTCGATGAAATATTTCTCTGCCAGCGCTGGGTGATCGTCAATATTGATTTTGCCGATGGATAACTGCTCGCCATAAGCAGCGGCAATCTCTTCAAATGTGCTTTCCAGCTCCACACAGTATTTGCACCACGGCGCCCAGAATTCCACCAGAACGGGCTTTTTGCCTTGAAGAAGGTGGTGGAAGGTCTCACTGTTCAAGTGTATAGCGGCCATTGTATACGCCTCCATATATCTTTTCTGATTCTATTATACCACAGGCAGGCAAGTATTGATGTGATATTTGCATCAAAAAAGACGGTTCAAAAGAACCGTCTTTTTTATTTGGATCAAAGATTACCCAGCACGTCGGCGTTGACCTGCACGGTCAGCTCATGGACGGCGTTGGGATCGGCGGCCTTGGCGGCGGCGGGAGCAGCAGGAGCTGCAGCGGGTGCTTCATCCTTCTTAGGATTATCGCGGTAGGCCAGGAACTTGGGTGCTACCTGAGGGAACAGAGCCAGGCTCAGCACGTCTTCGTCGCTCTTGGCGATGTCGGCGAACTCGGCGCGGTACTTATCCAGCTCGGGATCCAGCAGATCGGCGGGACGGCAGGTGATCACGTCCTCGGGCGCGATGCCGGCCTTGGCGCGGACCTCGGGATTGACTTCACCGGGCAGGGAGCCGTACTCGCCCTTCAGCATAGCCTTGGACTCCTTGGGGAAGACCTTGTAGCGCTCGCCCATGATGATGTTCATCACGGCCTGCGTGCCCACGATCTGGCTGGAGGGAGTGACCAGAGGAGGATAACCGAAGTCCTGACGGACGCGGGGGATTTCAGCCAGCACGTCGTAGTACTTGTCTTCCTTACCGGCTTGCTTGAGCTGAGAGATCAGGTTGGACAGCATGCCACCGGGCACCTGATAGAGCAGCGTGTTGGTATCCACGTTCAGCACCTTGGGATCGAGAGAGCCGGCTTCCTTCAGCCGCTGTGCGACCTTGCGGAAGTGGACGGCAGCCTCGGACATCTTGGTCAGATCCAGACCGGTGTCGCGTGCGGTACCGGCCAGAGTAGCCACCAGAGACTCGGTAGCGGGCTGTGCCGTGCCGTTGGCCAGAGGGGAGAGGGCAGTGTCCACGATATCCACGCCGGCGTAGGCGGCCATCAGATAGGTCATGTCGCCGGTACCGGAGGTGTTGTGGGTGTGCAGGTGGATGGGCACGGAGACGGACTCCTTCAGTGCCTTGATCAGGGAGTAAGCATCCATGGGCAGCAGCAGGTTGGCCATGTCCTTGACGCAGATGGTGTCAGCGCCCATCTGTTCCAGCTCACGGGCCAGCTTGACGAAGTAGGCCTCGTTGTGGATGGGAGAGATGGTGTAGCTGAGGGTAGCCTCCACCTGACCACCGTACTTCTTGGTGGACTTGATGGCCTGCTCCAGGTTACGCACGTCGTTGAGTGCGTCGAAGATACGGATGATATCGATACCGTTTTCAATGGACTTGCGGCAGAAGGCATCTACCACGTCGTCGGCGTAATGCTTGTAGCCCAGAATGTTCTGGCCACGGAAGAGCATCTGCAGCTTGGTGTTGGGCAGACCGGCCTTCAGCTTGCGCAGGCGCTCCCACGGATCTTCGTTGAGGAAACGCATGCAGCTGTCGAAGGTAGCGCCGCCCCAGCACTCCAGAGAGTAGTAGCCGATGGAGTCCAGCACTTCCAGCGCGGGCATCATGTCCTCGATGGTCATGCGGGTGGCAGCCTGAGACTGGTGCGCGTCACGCAGAATGGTGTCGGTGATCAGCAGCGGTTTATTAGACAGAAATTCCATAATTATACCTCGCTTCCATTAGCGGAACAGGGAAATCAGCACGCCTGCGGCGATAGCCGAACCGATAACGCCGGCCACGTTGGGGCCCATGGCGTGCATCAGCAGGAAGTTGCTGGGGTTGGCCTTCTGGCCTTCCACCTGGCTGACACGGGCAGCCATGGGAACGGCAGAGACACCGGCAGAGCCGATGAGGGGATTGATCTTTTCCTTCAGGAACAGGTTCATGAACTTGGCAAACAGCACGCCGCCGCAAGTGCCACAGATAAAGGCGGTGACGCCCATGGCCATAATACCCAGCGTTTTGATAGACAGGAAAGTAGTACCGGTAGCGGTGCAGCCAACGGACACGCCCAGGAACACGGTGACGATGTTCATCAGCTCGTTCTGCACGGCCTTGCTTAGACGCTCGGTGACGCCGCACTCCTTGAAGAGGTTACCCAGCATCAGGCAGGCAATCAGGGGAGCTGCGGAAGGCACCAGCAGAGCCACAAAGATGGTGACTACGATGGGGAAGACGATCTTCTCGGTCTTGGACACCTCACGCAGAGGCTTCATGACGATCTGGCGCTCTTCCTTGGTGGTCAGCAGGCGCATGAAGGGAGGCTGGATCACGGGAACAAGAGCCATGTAGGAGTAAGCCGACACAGCGATGGGACCCAGCAGCGCGGGAGCCAGCATGGCGGTGACGAAGATAGCGGTGGGGCCGTCGGCGCCGCCGATGATGCCGATGGAGGCAGCTTCCAGCGGGTCAAAGCCCAGAAGGCGTGCGCCAAGGAAGGCGAGGAAGAT
>JAZRRQ010000060.1:0-2986 GCA_045650885.1 Vescimonas sp.
TGGAAGCCATAGCGCTTGAGAGCCAGGCGCTTCCACTTAGCCAGGGAGTGGACCACTTCGCCGTTGAGCCCCACATCGGGGATATCAAAACGGACGGGACGTTCCACGCCGTTGAGGTTGTCGTTGAGGCCGGAGTCGTCCGCTACGAACAGGGGAGGGGACACGCGGCGCAGATTCAGAGCATTGCTCAGATTCACCTGGAAGGATTCCTTGATGAATGCGATGGCGCGCTGAAGCTCATAGTTGGGCAGGGGAGGCTTGTAACCTTCGGGAATGAATACTTTGCTCATGGAGAATCAGTCCTTTTATCAATAATCTTGTTGTTGGAAAGTGCGAAATCAGCCCAGCTTTTCGAGGCCCAGCGTCAGACGGCGCAGCGTTTCGGCTTTTCCAAGAATGTGGCAGATCTCAACAGCACCGCCGGGAGTCACCAGCTTACCGGCAGCGGCAATGCGCACAGGCCACATCAGTGTGGCGTTCTTGACCTCCAGCTGCTGAGCCAAGCCGATGAGGGCGTCATGGATCGTTTCATTGGTCCACTGGTCGAGAGCTTCCAGCACGGGAATGGCGGCACCCAGCATATTGACGCACACTTCGGGATTGGTTTTGGACTTCTTGTTGGTGAAGAACTCCACATCATAGGCAGGAAGCTCATCAAAGAAATCAACCTTCTCGGGGATATCGGTCAGCTTTTCGCAGCGTGCCTGCAGCACAGCGGCGATAGCGGCGGCGTCATAGCATTCCTTCTTCACGCTCTGGCGAATATAGGGCTCAGCCACCTTGGCAAAGGCCTCGGGAGCCATGCTGCGCAGATAAACAGCGTTGAAATGATCCAGCTTGGCACGGTCGAAGATGGCGGGAGACTTGGAAATGCCTGTCATGTCAAACGCCTTTACAAGCTCGTCGAGACTGAAGATTTCCTGCTCAGCCTGCTCGCCCTTGGGGGACCAGCCCAGCAGCGCAACATAGTTGAGGATGGCCTCAGTCAGATAGCCCTGCGCCTTCAGATCCTCGTAGGAGGGATCGCCGTGGCGCTTGGACATCTTGTGCTGCTGGTCACGCATCACAGGGCTGCAGTGGACATAGGTGGGGATCTCCCAGCCGAAGGCCTGGTAGAGCAGGTTATACTTGGGAGCGGAGGAGAGGTATTCGCTGCCGCGCACCACATGGGTGATACCCATCAGGTGGTCATCGATAACGTTGGCAAAGTTGTAGGTGGGCAGACCGTCACGCTTGAGCAGCACCTGATCATCCAGTGTGCTGTTGTCCACGGTAATGTCGCCAAAAATGGCATCATGGAAGGTGGTGCTGCCTTCGGGAATCCGCTGGCGGATGACATAGGGCATGCCGGCAGCCAGCTTGGCGGCCACTTCCTCAGCGCTCAGATCGCGGCAGGGATCGGCTGCGCGGTCAAACTCACCGGAATCCTCCTCGGACTCGCTCTTTTCGCAGAAGCAGTAGTAAGCGTGGCCCAGTTCAACCAGGAGCTTGGCATACTTGCCGTAGGTATCGCGGCGCTCGGACTGAATATAGGGAGCCACGGGACCGCCCACATCGGGACCCTCATCGTGGGTGAGGCCACACTCGGCCATGGTGCGATAGATCACATCCACAGCGCCTTCCACCAGACGGCCCTGGTCAGTGTCCTCAATGCGCAGAATAAAGGTGCCGCCATTGTTGCGGGCGATCAGCCAGGTATAAAGAGCGGTGCGCAGGTTACCCACATGCATATAGCCGGTGGGGGAGGGAGCAAAGCGGGTACGAACCTTGCCGTGGGGGATTTTGGCCTCCATGGCCTCGAAATACTGACGGTCAACAGTCATTTGATAGTCCTCCTGTATATGACACAAATTGATAAGTACGCAAAATTTTACAAATACATTATAAGTGAACGGCGAGGAAAGTCAATAATCTTCCCACGCATTAGTTGCATTTTTCACAAAACCGTGGTAGTATAAGATGATTTTATGGGCGCACAGAGTTTTGTGCGCTGCAAAAGAGCTGTATACCGGAAAAAACGGGTATGACAGAAGGCGAGGTCGTTCATAATGGAAGAAAAGATCATTAAGAAGAAAAGAATTTTCAGCGGCATTCAGCCCAGTGGCGAGTTGACTCTGGGTTCCTACATGGGTGCTATCAAGAACTGGGTAGCTTTGCAGGACGAGTACGAGTGCCTGTACTGCATCGTGGACATGCATGCGATCACGGTGCGCCAGGATCCTGCTACGCTGCGCCGCCGCAGCGTGTCTCAGCTGGCTCAGTATATTGCCTGCGGTCTGGATCCCAAGAAGAACATCATGTTTATCCAGAGCCATGTGCCTCAGCATGCGGAGTTGGGTTGGGTTTTGGGCTGCTATACCCAGTTTGGTGAGTTGAGCCGTATGACCCAGTTTAAGGCCAAGTCTCAGCAGCATGCTGACAATATTACGTCGGGTCTCTTTACCTATCCTGTGCTGATGGCAGCCGACATTCTGTTGTATCAGGCCGATCTGGTGCCGGTGGGCGCCGACCAGAAGCAGCATGTGGAACTGTGCCGCGACATTGCCACCCGCTTTAACGGTATCTATTCCAATACCTTTGTTCTGCCGGAACCCTTTATCCCCAAGATGGGTGCCCGCGTGATGAGCCTTGGCAATCCCCTGAACAAGATGAGCAAGTCCGATCCCGATGGCTGTGTCTATCTGATGGATAAGCCTGAGGACATTGCCCGCAAGTTCAAGCGCGCTGTGACCGACAGTGAAACCGCCGTGAAGTTCGACAAGGAGAACAAGCCCGGCGTCAGCAATCTGCTGACCATCTACTGCACCGCCACCGGAAAGACCATTGAGGAGGCAGAGGAAATCTTCGCCGGTCAGGGATACGGCGTGTTCAAGCCTGCCGTGGCGGATGCTGTCATCGAGCTGCTGCGCCCCATTCGCGAAGAGTCTCAGCGCCTGATCGCAGACAAGGCCTATCTGGAGAGCATTTACCGCGAAGGTGCTCAGCA
>JAZRRQ010000061.1:0-5719 GCA_045650885.1 Vescimonas sp.
GTGCTGAGCAGCTACCTGTCTATTTTTGCCAACTCCGGGGCAAATATACTCACCATTAACCAGACCATTCCCACCAACGGCTGTGCCGGTGTGACCATCAGCGCTGAGACCAGCGAGATGAGCGAGGAGCTGGACGCTATGATCGCCCGCGTGGGTGCCGCCGAAGGCGTGCTGAAGTTTGAGATTTTGGCGGGATGACATTCCTCTTGGGAGTGTATGCGGTAAAGAAAAAATCATGTACCCGGGAGAGATGACTCTCCCGGGTATTTGTGTGTGGAGCCTTTGGCGGGGATGTTCTACTTTGCCCCCGTCCACCATAGACTTGCCCCAAAGGGGGTGAGAGGATGGGAAAACACTGGGAGCGATATGTGATCGGCTGGTGCGTGACGGTGTTGACGGCTGTGCTGCTCAGGTGGCTGTATGTGCGGGCAGGCGGCGTGGTGTTGAGTGTGTTGACACCCATCAACGCCAGCGCGTGGGAGCAGGGAAAACTGTGCTTTTGGCCGTATCTGGCAGGCGCGCTGCTGATCTGGCGCTTGGGTGACGGAGAGGACAGTCGCGGCGGACACTGCGCGCTGCTGGTGGGAATGCCCCTTATGATGACGTCGCTGTGCATGGTGCTGGGTGTAATGGAAATGCGTACAGCGGCTGCTTTGTGGCTGCTGGTGACGGCGGCAGGCGTGACACTGTATGCCCTGGTACTGCGGCGGCATTTGTGGGGCGGAGAAGTACTGTGGTACACGCTGGCGATTTTAATGGGCATCGCCTACCTGCTGCTGACGGCCATGCCGCCTCAGGGGGGGATCTTTATGGAGCCGACGGCGCTGCCCACCATGGCGATACCTGTATAAAAAAGCACCGTATTCCAAGGGGAATACGGTGCTTTTTTGTGATTCAGATATGTTTTTCTACTTCTTTCAGATCCTTCTGGATCTGCTTTTGATAGCGATCCTCTTCGCTGAAGATGCAGCCGCAGTATTTCTGCATATAGAATTCCTTCTCCCGGGCTTCGGCTTGACCGGCGCGGAAGCCGGGACGGAAGTCGCGATAGAGGAACTCCACGCCGTATTTCTCCGCTGCGCGTTCGGCCACAGCGCGCATCAGCTCGTGGTTCTGATAAGGGCTGACGAACAGCGTGGAGGTGAAGGAGGAGAAACCGTGCTCGGCGGCATAGCGGGCCACGCGGTCGAGGCGCATTTCGTAACACTTGCCGCAGCGGTGGTCGATGTCATCGGCCACGGCGCGCACAAAGTCACGCAGGCCGTAATCCTCCAGCACGATCAACTCCATGCCGATGGTGGGGGCGTAGGCCATCAGGGTGTCACGGCGGGCCTTATATTCCTGATAGGGGTGGATGTTGGGGTTATACCACAGACCCACCGGCTCGATGCCCTCGGCACGAAGGGCTTGGATGCAGCTGACCGAGCAGGGGGCGCAGCAGCAATGCAGCAGCGTTTTGTTCATTTAATGCTCCTTTTTGCGGAAAATGCGGGACAGGGACAGCCTTTTTTTCACGGATTTCACCGGCAGAGGGGAGGTCTGCAGGAACTTTTCGCGCACCTGCTGGAAATTCTGGCGGGCAAAAGCGTCGAAGAAGGCGGCGCGATCCTCCGCTGCCGCGGGGGGCGCGGAGAGGGCGGGATTAGCGGCGGCCGCTTCGCTGAGGGGGCGCTTTTCCTTCTTCAGCGGCAGCGTGTCGAACATATGGGCGCCCTTGACGGAGTTGACCAGCAGCAAAGAGATGCCCTTGCGCTGTTCCTCCGGGGCAAAGTCTTTGGGCAGACCGCGGTAGTGGCCGATGCTCAGATCACCCACGCGGTCACACTTGGTGTAAGGACAGGTGTGGCATGCCGGGCGCAGGAACAGGCGGCGGTGCAGGCCGCAGCCGAATTCCGATTTCGCAAGGGGGGCATCATAGGCACTGCCGCCTTCGAACTCCACCCGGAACCGGCGGTCTTTCTCGCCGTCCAGCTTGGCACAGAAGCTGACGGACAGGGGCTTTTTCTGTTTGATATAGGCCATGGAGCGTACCAACTGCTCCCACACACCGGGGGAGGCCACGCCGCCGCAGAGAATATCTGCCGTCAGCAGCTTTTCGGGGTGCTCGCCCAGATAGCGGTACAGACCGTCCACCTGACAGGGGGTACCGGTGAAAAGGACGCGGCGGCCGCGCTCGAGATGATGGCGCACCAGACGGTAGCTGTCGGAGATGTCGCTTTGCACCGGTTTAGGGCCGCGGAGGCGGTGGATGTCGGCTTTGGAGGTGATGGCTGTGTGGCGTACGCGGAGGTTTTCGTCCAGCGCGGCACCAAACACCACGCCGCCGTCATCGAGGATAAACTCGGCCAGCAGGGAAAACACGCCGCCGGCACCGGAGAGACGGCGCTCCACCTCGTCGCTGTTCCACACGGCGAAAGCGGTGGGCTCAGGACGCGGTTCGCGCTGCTTGAGCACGGGGCAGATATGGCTGCAGTGGCCGCACTGGATGCAGGCGTCGGTGACGGTGGGGTGCAAAAATCCTTCCCGATCCGGTAGCATATGGATGGCGCCTTTGGGGCAGCCATTGGCGCAGGCACTGCAGCCGGTGCAGTGCAGTTTATCGGCCAGATGAGGGATGAGATTTTCCTGCATAGAGAGGCCACCTTTCGTAAAATTCCTTACAATTATATCACCCGGCGGGAACGTTGGCAAGGGGGGCGGAATTGCACCGGCTTTTGGCAAAGTGAAAAGCCACCCTCCTTTCGGTAAGGAGGGTGGCAAGAAGTGAGTTATTCGGTCAGCGCCGCTGCACACAGCGGGAAAGTAAGGGTGGCCTTGAAGAGGTCGCCGTCCACATGGACAGAGAAGGTGCCCTGCTGCAGCTCGGTGAGACTGGCGGCGATGCTCAAGCCCAGTCCGCTGCCTTCGGCGGAGCGGGAACTGTCGCCGCGGACGAACCGCTCGGTCAGCTCCTCACCGGAAACGGTGAGGGGATAGAGGGAGATGTTTTTCAGGCTGATGGCGGCGCGTTCACCTTCGGTATGGGCGGTGAGATAGAAGCGTGTGCCGGGCATGGCGTACTTGCACACATTGCCCATCAGATTATCCATCACCCGCCACAGCAACTGACCGTCAGCCATGATGCGGGGGGAACCCTCGGCGGCAGTAAACACGGTTTGCAGATTTTTTTCCTGAAGTCGCTGCTCGTATTCGCCGCAGACTTGAGAGAGAAGGACGTTCAGGTCGATAGGTGCCGGGTGGACGGCCATATTGCCGGTGGCGGCTTTGCTGGCCTCCACCAGATCTTCGGTGAGCTTGCGCAGGCGGTGCGCCTGCCGCTCCAGCACAGTGATGTATTCCAGCGCTGTGGGATCGGTGATGTCGGTCTTGCTCAAAAGATCCACATAGTTGACGATGGACGTCAGGGGCGTTTTGATGTCGTGGGACACATTGGTGATCAGCTCCGTCTTCAGCCGTTCCGAGCGCATCCGCTCGTCCACCGCCTTTTGAAGGCCCGACTGGATGGAGCTCAGATGATCGGCATGCTCCCGCAGCGCCGGCAGCGGACAGGTGACAGAGGCGGTTTGCGTAAAGTCGCCGTGGGCCATCTGTTGGCCGATTTTGAGAAGGCGGCGGATGTCCAGCAGCACCCAGAGAAGAAGCAGGATCTCCGCACAGCGGACGATGGTCCACAGGCTGATGGTGGTCATGCGGGAATCCCACGCCAGAAACAGCAGGTCGATGGCTGAAAAAGCCAACAGTACGGCAAGAGAACTCCACATCAACGGGATGGAGCACAGTATGCCGCCCACGCTGCGCAGAAAGCCGCCGCCGCAGCGCCGCACGAGACGGAACAGGCGGCCCAGAAGCGTGTTGCTCCACAGGGTGCCGGTTTTGCACCGCGCTGCAAGAGAGGGAACCAGCAGTGCGGCCATGCCAGTGAGAATAAATCCGCAGATGAACTGGGTTTCGGCATCGTAGCTCTCCATGCCGATCATGAAAAGGACGAATCCGGCCGCGAGATAGAAGTCCAGCGGGATGCGGTCGAGCCAGGTGAGGTGGAGGACTTCGTGATCGGCCCAGTGGCCGGCGGAGCGCAGCTGGAAAGAGAAGCAGGGGATGAAAACCGCCACGCAGGCAAGGTTGACCAGTATGGCCCCGAACTCCCAATAAAACCAGGCGGAAAAGAAGGATTGGCCGAAGAGGAGGGCGGCACCTGTCATGCACACAAGGGTGAAAACCTTGGCCCAGAGCTTATAGATATGCTTTTTCATCGCAATTCGCCCTCCATTTTATAACCCTTGCCCCAGACGACCTTCAGATAACGGGGTTCGGCGGGGTTGATTTCGATCTTTTCGCGGATGTGGCGCACGTGGACGGCCACGGGATTGTCGGCGGCGGGAGCTTCGTGCCAGACGCGGCGGTAGATTTCCTGCGGGGAGTAGACCTTACCGGCATTTTGCATGAGGAGACGAAGAATGTCGTACTCAATAGGGGTGAGGTTTACACGGTCGCCGTCCACGGTGACGGTTTTGGCGTCATCATCCAGCGAAATGCCGCCCACAGTGACGGTGCCTGAGCGCACGGTGCCGCCGCCCAGAGTGAGATAGCGGCGCAGCTGGGACTTGACACGGGCCAACAGTTCCACCGGATTGAACGGCTTGGTGACATAGTCGTCAGCGCCCAGATTAAGGCCGAGAATTTTGTCGGTGTCCTCGCTTTTGGCGGTGAGGAGGATGACGGGCAGGTTGTGCCTTGTCCGCAGTTCTGTCAGGCAGGTGATGCCGTCCATCACGGGCATCATCACATCCAGCAGCGCCAGATGGATGTCCTCGCGATCTACAATGTCGAGTGCCTCGCGGCCGTTATGGGCAGGGAAGACGCGGTAGCCTTCGGCGGTGAGATAGATGGTCAGGGCGGAGACGATATCTTTTTCGTCGTCGCAGACAAGGATGTTGTACATAGTCAATGACCTCCAAAAAAGGAAGAGTGTGAGTGAAAAGCGGGAAGGTAAAATAGAAACGACAGCCACTGCGGAGCAAATCAATATATGGAGATTTGGGGTTAAGGGTGCCAAAAGGGGAAGGCGCTGTCGATAGGTTTATGATAGCACGATATGGCTTAAAACGGAAGAGCGCTGCTGTCTTTGCGGCGGCGCAGTTCGGCAGCACTGACGCGGTGCTCGATGGGCTTCCACTCCACGCGGCAGAAGAGAGCCGAGATGGCAATGGGGATATACGTAGCCATAAAGAGGGGAAAAGTGAAGGTATAGAGCACTTTTTTCCACCACCGGGTGTGGATAACGCGCCACTCGGTGACGGTGGTGATGGTGCCGACCAAAAAGAGCGTGCCGTATACGCCCAGCAACAGCTCCCCCAGACTCAGCACAGCTACCTGCACGCTGCCGCCGCCCATAAGACCCAGCACGATGCTGCTCAGATTACACACGATGCTGACGGCGGAGAGGAAAAAGGCGGGGAAAATGTTCATGGACATATCAAAGCAGGCCCATCTGCCCCGGAAGATTCCGCACAGCAGGTCGCGCCCATAGTGCCCAAAGACCTGGATATAGCCTTTGGCCCAGCGCTGACGCTGTCGCCAGGACTGGGAAAAGGTGGTGGGCTGCTCGTCGTACAGCACGGCGTCGGGGCAGAAGGCGATGTGCCGGCCGCGGGTGATCTGGTGGATGGAAAACTCGATATCCTCGGTCAGCAGGTGGAAGGGCCAGGGGCCCACCTCC
>JAZRRQ010000062.1:0-3702 GCA_045650885.1 Vescimonas sp.
CTGGGCGGCCAGACGGCCATCAACCTGGCCGAGCGTCTGGAGAGTCTGGGCGTGCCCATCATCGGCACTTCCGTGGCCGCCATCGAGCGTGCCGAGAACCGCGACAGCTTTGAAAAGCTGATGAGCAGTCTGGGCATCCCCCAGCCTGTGGGTCAGGCCGTCACCAATGTGGAGGACGGCGTGAAGGTGGCCGAGAAGATCGGCTATCCCGTGCTGGTGCGCCCCTCCTACGTGCTGGGCGGCCGCGCCATGCAGATCGTCAACCGCGAGAGCGAGCTGCGCCTGTACTTCAAGGAAGCCATCGTGGCCAGCGCCGAAACCCCCGTGCTGGTGGATAAGTACATCTCCGGTAAGGAGCTGGAAATCGACGGCGTGTGCGACGGCAAGGATGTCTACATCCCCGGCATTATGGAGCACGTGGAGCGCACCGGCGTCCACAGCGGCGACTCCATCTCCGTCTACCCCACCTTCTCCGTCAGCGAAAAGGTGAAGAACACCATCATCGACTACTCCATCCGTCTGGGTGTGGGCATCGGCATCGAAGGCCCCTTCAACATCCAGTTCATCGTGGACAAGGAAGAAAACGTCTACGTTATCGAGGTCAATCCCCGCTCCTCCCGTACCGTGCCCTTCATCTCCAAGGTCACCGGCGTGAAGATGGCCAACATCGCCACCCGCGTGGCGCTGGGTCAGACGCTTCAAGATCAGGGCCTCGGCACCGGTGTAGCTGTCGAGAAGCAGAACCGCTGGTACGTGAAGGCACCCGTCTTCTCCTTCTCCAAGATCACCGGTGTGGACACCTACCTCTCCCCCGAGATGAAGTCCACCGGCGAGGCCATCGGCTACGACAACACCCTCACCCGCGCCCTCTACAAGGCGCTCAAGGCCTCCGGCAACCGCGTGGAGAACTACGGCACCGTGTTCGCCACCATCGCCAACGAGGATAAGGAGACGGCTCTGCCCCTGATCCGCCGGTTCTACAACCTGGGCTTCAACATCGAGGCCACCGCCGGCACCGCCGCCTTCCTCAAGGAGAACGGCATCCGCACCCGCCAGCTGGGCAAGATCTCGGAGGGCGCCACCGACATCCTCGAGGCGCTCAAGCAGGGTCATATCACCTATGTCATCAACACCCAGTCCCACAACAACGGCACCAACGACGGCATCATGATCCGCCGCGCCGCCGTGGAAAATAACGTGACCATCTTCACGTCTCTGGACACCGTGGCGGTGCTGCTGGACGTGCTGGAAGAGATCACCGTGGGTGTTTCCACCATCGATTCCTGACAGGAGGAACGTATGACACAAGGAATGTATACCATCCTTTCCAACCGCCAGTTGGCAAAGGATACGTGGGAAATGGTGCTGCAGGGCGATTCCTCCGCCCTGACCAATCCCGGCCAGTTTATCAATATCGCCATCGAAGGCCTGTACCTGCGCCGCCCCATCAGCGTGTGCTGCTACGAAGAGGGCAGCATCACCATCATCTACAAGGTGGTGGGCAAGGGCACGGTGAAGATGGCCGCCATGGTCCCCGGCGACAAGCTGGATGTGCTGGTGGGTCTTGGCAACGGCTTTGACGTGGAGAAGGCCCGCGCCCGCAAAGTCGCCGTCATCGGCGGCGGCGTGGGCGTGCCTCCCATGTACGACACCGCACGCCGTCTGAAAAGAATGGGCGCGGATGTCACCGCTATTCTCGGTTTTGCCACGAAAGACGTGTCTTTCTATATCGAAAAGTTTGAAGAGCTGGGCGTACCCGTGATGATCACCACCGATGACGGAACGCTGGGCACCAAGGGCTTCGTCACCGACGCGCTGAAGGCTTCCGGCTGCGACTATTTCATGGCCTGCGGCCCCACCCCCATGCTCCGCGCCCTGCACCGCACCGGTATTCCCGGCCAGCTGAGCTTTGAAGAGCGCATGGGCTGCGGCTTCGGCGCCTGCATGGGCTGCACCTGCCACACGCTGGTGGGTACCAAGCGGGTGTGCAAGGATGGCCCCGTATTCCCCACCGAGGAGGTGACCTTCGAATGAACCGTCTGGAAACTTCCCTCAGCGGTATTACGCTCCAGAACCCCGTGATCCCCGCCAGCGGCACCTTCGGCTTCGGTCAGGAGATGGCACAGTTCTACGATCTCAACGTCCTCGGCGGCATCAGCCTTAAAGGTACCACCGGCGAGGAGCGCTTCGGCAACCCCACTCCCCGCATCGCCGAGTGCCGCGAAGGCCTTCTCAACGCCGTAGGTCTGCAGAACCCGGGCGTGGACGCCGTCATCGCCCACGAGCTGCCTGCCGTGCGCAAGATTTATGACGGCGTGCTGCTGGCCAATATCTCCGGCTTCAGCGTGGAAGAGTACGTGATGGTGGCCGAAAAGTTCGATAAAGCCGACGAGATCGACATTCTGGAGATCAACATCAGCTGCCCCAACGTCCGCCACGGCGGCATGGCCTTCGGCACCGATCCCGGTGCTGCCCGTGAAGTCACCGCCGCCGTCAAGGCCGTGACCCATAAGCCCGTCTACATGAAGCTCTCCCCCAATGTCACCGACATTGCCGCCATCGCAAAAGCCTGTGAGGCAGGCGGAGCCGACGGCATCACCCTCATCAATACGCTGCTGGGCATGGTCATTGACCCCCGTACCGGCCGCCCCATCGTCAGCACCAAGATGTCCGGCTTCTCCGGCCCCGCCATCAAGCCGGTGGCGCTGCGGATGGTCTATCAGGCAGCTCAGGCCGTGAATATCCCCATCATCGGCGTGGGCGGTATCTCCACCGCCGACGACGTCATCGAGTTTATGTCCGCCGGCGCCAGCGCCGTGCAGGTGGGCGCCCAGAATCTGGTGGATCCCTTCGCCTGCCCCAAAATCATTGCCGAGCTGCCGAAAAAGCTGGATGAATACGGCATTGCCAACCTCAAAGATATCATCGGAAGGAGTCTCTCTCTATGAATCGTGATGTGATCATCGCCTGCGACTTTAAGGATAAGGCCGACACGCTGGCTTTTCTGGACCAGTTTCAGGATGAAAAGCCCTTCGTGAAGATCGGTATGGAGCTCTTCTACGGCGAAGGCCCCGACATCGTCCGCGCCATCAAGGACCGCGGCCACAAGATCTTCCTGGATCTCAAGCTCCACGATATCCCCAACACCGTGAAGAAGGCCATGCAGAATCTGGCCCGTCTGGGTGTTGACATGACCAACGTCCACGCCGCCGGCACCATCGACATGATGCGCGCCGCCCGCGAGGGTCTGGGCGATGACGCCCTGCTGATCGCCGTGACGCAGCTGACCTCCACCACCGAGGAGCGCATGCAGCGCGAGCTCCTCATCAACGCCCCCATCGCCGACACCGTTGCTCACTATGCCCGCAACGCCAAAGAGGCCGGTCTGGGCGGCGTGGTCTGCTCTCCTCTGGAGGCATCTCTGGTGAAGGAGGCCTGCGGCCGCGACTTCATCACCGTCACCCCCGGCATCCGCTTCGCCGACGGCGATGTGGGTGACCAGAAGCGCATCATGACCCCCGAGAAGGCTGGCAAGTCCGGCTGCGACTACATGGTGGTGGGCCGTCCCATCACCAAGGCCGAAGATCCCGTGGCTGCCTACGAGCGTGCCGTGAAGGACTTCCTCGGCTGATTTCCGATAGGAAAGAATCCTGCTTTTTCTGAAGTTAATAATTTCATAGGAGGAATTTACATATGAGCATC
>JAZRRQ010000063.1:0-34059 GCA_045650885.1 Vescimonas sp.
AACGAGCTGAACACCGATGCCTACAACGTCTATGACGAGAACGGCAAGCTGTGCTCCATCGGCTACTGCTATGAGTGCTACGGCATCATCGTCAACAACGATCTGGTCGTCAAGGCCGGCTTCGCTGCTGACTACATCAAGGATTTCGCTACCCTGAAGGAAGTCGCTGAGACCATCACTGCCAACAAGGACACCCTGGGCTTCTCCGCTTTCACCTCTGCCGGTATGGACGGCGGTTCCTCCTGGCGTTTCACCGGTCACCTGATCAACCTGGACTACTACTATGAGTCCGTGGATGCTCCCGCTGACTGGACCAAGTGCCCCGCTGAGATCAAGGGTACCTACATGAACAACTTCCGTCAGCTGTTTGACCTGATGGTCAACAACGCCACCGTGGATCGCACTGCTCTGGCTGCCGGCGGTCTGGACGCTGAGGGTGAGTTCATCCGCGGCGAGGCTGCTTTCTTCGTCAACGGTAACTGGGAGTGGCCCGCTATCGAGGCTGCTGGCCTGAAGAACGTTTCCATGATCCCCTACTACTGCGGTGTTGCCGGTGAAGAGAAGGCCGGTCTGAACTGCGGTACCGAGAACTGCTGGGCCATCAACGCCAAGGCTTCCGCGGCTGATCAGAAGGCCACCATGGACTTCCTGACCTGGCTGGTGACCGACGCTGAGGCTTCCGCCAAGGCCGTTGCTACCTTCGGCGTTATGCCTTACAAGCAGGCTGCTGCTTCCACCAACCCCTTCCTGGCTGACGCTAACGAGTATGCCAACAACGGTTGCTACACCATGCCTTGGGTCACCAACTTCCAGCCCAACGTGGATGCTTACCGCGCTGCTGCCGTCTCCGCCATCAACGAGTACAACGCCAACCCCTCCGATGACACCTGGGCTAAGGTCGAGGCTGCTTTCGTCGCCGGTTGGGCTACTCAGTACAAGGCTGTCAACGGCTAATCAAATCAACCGCGATTTGTTGAATCGCACATGATTGATCCGGCAAATGGGACGGGCGCTTAGCGCTCGTCCCATGGCCGCATTTTCCACACCGCGGTCTATTCCGGCTGCATGAGGCCGGAACCGCGCAACAAAAGAAAAATACCATCAATGTAGAGAGGATGACACCGTATGAAAAAGCAAAAAGAGGCATCTGCGGTCACCAGTCGTCTGATCAGTAGCCCGATCCGCCGTTGGTTCCCGGTTTTCCTGTTGCCCATGGTGGCTTCGTTTGCGATCGGATTTGTGTGGCCCTTTATCCACGGCATCTACCTGTCCTTCTGCCAGTTCCGTACTACTTCCGATGCCAAGTTCATCGGTCTGGGCAACTATCTCAAGGCGCTGCAGGATGAGACTTTCATCCATTCCTTCTGGTATACCGCCCTGTACGCCATCGTGTCTCTGGTACTCATCAATGTGCTGGCCTTTACGGTTGCCTATGCACTGACCCAGAAGATCAAGGGCAGCAGCCTGTTCCGTACGGTGTTCTTTATGCCCAACCTCATTGGCGGTATCGTTCTGGGCTATATCTGGTCCATGATCTTTGACGGCATTCTGGGCAAGTACGGCACGTCCATCGTCCTCAACTCCACTTACGGTTTCTGGGGTCTGATTATTCTGATGTGCTGGCAGCAGATCGGCTACATGATGATCATTTACATTGCAGGCTTGCAGGCGGTGCCTGAGGACATGCTGGAAGCTGCCCATATTGACGGTGCGAATCGTTGGCAGACCCTGTTCCGCGTGACCATCCCCAATGTGATGCCCTCCATTACCATCTGCATGTTCCTGTCCCTGACCAACGGCTTCAAGCTGTTTGACCAGAACCTGGCACTGACCGGCGGTCTGCCCTATATCATCAATCCCGACGGCAGCAGCGTCCATACCACTGAGATGCTGGCGCTGAACATCTACGACACCTTCTATGGCCAGGGTTCCGCTGCCCGCGGTACGGCACAGGCTAAGGCAGTGCTGTTCTTTATCCTGGTGGCCGGTCTGGGTCTGATGCAGTTGGGTGTTACCCGCAAGAAGGAGGTACAGCAGTAATGAAGAAGAGCAAGAAACTCAGCAGTCTGCTGCTGACTGCCATTTTCTCTGTGATCTCTGTGGTGTATGTGCTGCCTGTGGTGGCTGTGGTCATCAACTCCTTCAAGGCCAACACTTACGTCAAGACCGACACCTTTGCCCTGCCCAATGCGGAGACTTTCGTTGGCTGGCAGAACTTTATCACCGGCATGACGCTGGGCGGTACGTTCTGGAAGAGTGTCTTCTACAGCGTGGTCATTACGATCCTCTCTGCTACGCTGATTCTGCTGTTCACTTCCATGGCTGCATGGTATATCTCCCGCGTGGACAGCACCTTCTGCCGCGCTATCTATTTCCTGTGCGTGTTCTCCATGGTGGTTCCTTTCCAGATGGTCATGTTTACCCTGTCCAAGACCGCTGACAGATTGAACTTCGACACTCCCTGGACGATTCCTGTGATCTATCTGGGCTTTGGCGCAGGTCTGGCCGTATTTATGTTCGTAGGTTTTGTCAAGTCTATCCCCCTGAGCATTGAAGAGGCCGCCGTCATCGACGGCTGCGGCCCGCTGCGCACCTTCTTCAGCGTGGTGGTGCCCATGCTCAAGCCCACCATGATCAGTGTGGGTATTCTGGAGATCATGTGGGTTTGGAACGACTACCTGCTGCCTTATCTGGTTCTTGACCGCACCAAGTATATGACCATTCCCATCCACATCCAGTACCTCAAGGGCAGCTACGGCACCGTGGATCTGGGCGCTACCATGGCGCTGATCCTGCTGAGCATTATCCCTGTCATCGTCTTCTATCTGATCTGCCAGAAGCACATCATCAAGGGTGTGGCTGCCGGCGCAGTGAAGGGCTAAACCGATCTTTTTCAAGGGGAGCGCTGCTCCCCTTGTGTCCCTATCCACCCCCCGTGATTGAGAGATATAACTATGACTATGAAACGAAGCAGCGGCATTCTGATGCCTGTTTCCGCCCTGCCGTCTCCTTACGGCATCGGCACCATGGGCAAGGCCGCTTACGACTTTGCTGATTTTCTTCATGCAGCCGGCCAGAAATACTGGCAGCTGCTGCCGATGGGACCCACCAGCCACGGCGATTCCCCCTATCAGAGCTTTTCCACTTATGCCGGCAACCCCTACTTCATCGACCTGGATCTGCTGATCGCCGATGGCCTCCTGACCCAGGAGGAAGTGGACAGCCGCAACTGGGGTACTGAGCTCCGCTATGTGGACTACGGCAAGATCTATGAGAGCCGCTTTGAGGTACTGGCGCTGGCCAAGGCTCGCGGCTGGAAACGCGATGCCGCCGAGATCGCCGTTTTCATGGAGGAGAACAAGCGTTGGCTGCCCAACTATGCGCTGTTTATGGCCTGCAAGCGTCACTTTGGTATGAAGGCCTGGACCGAGTGGGAGGACGAGGCTATTCGCCTGCGCAAGCCGGAAGCTCTGGTGGCGTACAGCGAAAAGCTGCGTGAGGATGTGGAGTTCTACACCTATCTGCAGTTCCTGTTCTTCCGCCAGTGGGAAAAGCTGAAGACCTATATCCACTCGCTGGATATCAAGATCATCGGCGATTTGCCCATCTATGTGGCACTGGACAGCGCCGATGTGTGGGCCGAGCCCGAGTGGTTCCAGCTGGACAGCCGCAACGTGCCCACCGAGGTGTCCGGTGTGCCGCCCGACTATTTCAGCGAGGATGGCCAGCTGTGGGGCAACCCCCTCTATCGCTGGGATGCCATGACCGCCGACGGCTACGGCTGGTGGATCCGCCGTATTGACGGTGCCGGCAAGCTTTTTGACGTGATCCGCATTGACCATTTCCGCGGTCTGGAAAGCTATTGGGCCGTGCCTTACGGCGAGACCACTGCCAAGAACGGCAAGTGGGTCAAGGGCCCCGGCATGCACTTTGTCAGTGCCATTTCCGGCTGGTTCCCGGAGCTGGAGTTTATTGCCGAGGATCTGGGTTATCCCACGCCTGAGGTGGCGCAGCTCCTGAAGGATTCCCGCTGGCCCGGCATGAAGGTGCTGGTCTTTGCCTTCGACTCCCGTGAGTCTACGGCGTACCTGCCCCATAACTATATCGAAAACTGCATCTGCTACACCGGTACCCACGACAATACGCCCCTGATGCTGTGGCGTGACGAGGAGGCCAAGGAAGAGGACCTGCAGTTTGCCCGTGATTATTTGGGCCTGAACGAAAAGGAAGGTTTCAACTGGGGCATTATCCGCGGCGGTTTGAGCAGCGTGGCTTGCCTGTTTGTGGCTCAGATGCAGGACTATCTGGAGCTGGGTGCCGGTCACCGCATCAACACACCCGGTACCGCCAGCGGCAACTGGCAGTGGCGCATGCTCTCCGGCGAGGCAAGCGAAGAACTGGCCAAGAAGCTCTTCGATCTGTGCGTGATGTATGACCGTGCCGAGCGCCCTGTGGCCGAGACGGTGAAGGAAGTGGAAGTCGAAGAGACGGAAACTGCTGAAAATGGCGAAAAAGCCGAATAAACATCAAAAGAGCCGACTCCGGAGAGTCGGGTCTTTTTTGTGCAAAACAAGGCCCTGACCGTCGGTCAGGGCCTTGTAAGTATTAGGGGAGAGAATGCTTAGTAGGAACCCAGGTCGGCGGACTTGTCTCCGGACACATCGGCACCGAACTCATAGTCGTTGCCGGGCAGGATGGCGTTGAGAGCCACACCGGCAATGGCGGCGATGGCCAGACCCGACAGGGTGATGGTGGCGCCGCCCACGGTGAAGCTCAGGCCGCCGATGGAGGTGAAGCCCAGGCCGGAGACGAAGATGACAGCGGCGATGATCAGGTTGCGGGACTTCGACAGATCCACGCGGTTTTCCACGATGTTGCGCACGCCGACGGCGGAGATCATACCGTAGAGGATGAAGCTGACGCCGCCCACAACGGCGGTGGGGATGGAGTTGACCAGAGCGTCAAACTTGGGGGAGAAGCTGAGGATGATAGCGAAGTAAGCAGCCAGACGCACGACGCGGGGGTCGTACACCTTGCTCAGAGCCAGCACGCCGGTGTTCTCGCCGTAAGTGGTGTTGGCGGGGCCGCCGAACAGGGCGGAGAAGGCAGTGGCCAGACCGTCGCCCAGCAGGGTGCGGTGCAGACCGGGCTCCTCGATGAAGTTCTTGCCGGTGGTGGAAGAGATGGCGGAGACGTCGCCGATATGCTCCATCATGGCAGCGATGGCGATGGGGGCCATGACCAGAATAGAGGTGATGTCAAACTTGGCAATGACGATCTGCTGCAGACCGATGAACTGAGCTTCCTGCACCTCAGCAAAGCTTACCTGATTGAAGATGAGGGCCACGATATAAGCGCCCACAACGCCCAGCAGGATGGGAATGATCTTGATCATGCCCTTGCCGAAGATGTTGGCCACGACGATGATGGCGATGGCCACCAGAGCCAGACCCCAGTTGGTGGAGGCGTTGGCCACAGCGGTACCGGACAGGTTCAGGCCGATGAGGATGATGATGGGACCGGTGACGATGGGGGGGAAGAAGCGCATGACCTTTCTGGCGCCCACCAGCTTAAAGAGGAGTGCCAGCACCAGATACAGAGCGCCGGCCACCACAATGCCGCCCAGAGCGTAGGGGAGCTTTTCCTCGCCGCTCATGTTGGCGTACATGCCGCTGTCCAGCTTGGCGACGGCTTCAAAGCCGCCCAGGAAGGCAAAGGAAGAACCCAGGAAAGCGGGAACCTTGAACTTGGTGCATACGTGGAAGATCAGCGTGCCCAGACCAGCCATCAGCAGCGTGGTCTGGATGGACAGGGGCAGACCGTAGCCGGATACCAGAATGGGGACCAGAACGGTGGCACCGAACATGGCGAACAGATGCTGCAGACCCAGAATCAGCATGCGGGGTGTACCCAGCGTTCTGGCGTCGTAGATGGCCTCCTGGCCGAGATTGTGTTTCATGTGATGTCCTCTCTTTCTTTTGTGATATATGCCATTTATTGAAAAAACAAAAAAATAAACCGGCAAAAATGCCGGTCAGGAAACAAAAATAGTGACACCGATAGAAGGAAGACCAAAGGAAGCTGTTTTGTGGGACATGGAAACCAGCATGATCTTCACCTCTCTGTGTTTTTCCATATTATAAAGGGGTGGGGGGAAAAATACAAGAGGGGAAAAGTTGAGAATCCATAAAAAATTTGGCAGCAGTCCGGGATGTTTTCCCCTACCTGCTGCGGCTGCGATGCTCTGCCGGATGAGGGGTAGTTTACAAGGCAGGGAGTTTGTGGTAAAGTACCAATGGAAAAGCAGAGAGGGGGAGGCATATGGAACAATACCGCAGGGATATTGCGGCCAATCTGCCGCAGCCGCGGGAAAACTGGCAGGTTTTTGATACCGTGGACTCCACCAATCTGATCTGCAAGCGTATGGCGGCTGAAGGTGCTGCCGATGGCAGCGTTGTCATTGCCAATGCCCAGACTGCCGGCCGCGGCCGTTTGGGACGAAGCTTCCAGTCGGTGAGCGGCCGCGGCTTGTATCTCTCTGTTTTGTGGCGGCCGGAGGGCACGCCGGAGCAGTGGATGGTCCTGCCGGCGCTGGGCGCTGTGGCGGCGAGCCGCGCGATAGAGTGTTCGTGTGGTCTGCAGGTGCAGATCAAGTGGCCCAATGATTTGGTGCTGGGCGGCAGAAAAGTCGGCGGCATCCTGACCGAATCGGTGCTGCTGGACGGTGAAATGGCGGTGGTGCTGGGGATCGGCATCAATGTCACCCACCGCGCGGAGGATTTCGACGGTGATGTGGGAGATATCGCAGCCTCGCTGGAAATGATGGCAGGGCGGTCTGTGTCCCGCGCGGCGCTGGCGGCAGCAGTGATCAGGCAGCTGGATGAGCTGCGCCGCTGCGCGATGGAGCGGCCGGAACTGTGGCTGGAAGAGTACCGCAGCCGCTGTCTGACGGTGGGGCGGGATGTGCGTGTCATGACCGGAGCGGAAGCGAGAGCTGCCCACGCTCTGGCAGTGGAGGCGGACTATGGCCTGACGGTGCGCTATGAAGACGGCTGCGTGGAGACAGTTCGTGCCGGCGAGGTGTCGGTGGGCGGTCTGTACGGGTATGTATGAGGAGGAAACACAATGCGTGAGTTATGGGATCTGTTTATCACGTTTGCCAAGGTGGGCGTGATGACATTTGGCGGCGGCTATGCCATGCTGCCGATTTTGCAGCGGGAAGTGGTGGAGAACAAGGGTTGGGCCACCGATGAAGAACTGACGGACTATTTTGCCATCGGCCAATGTACGCCGGGCATCATTGCCGTGAACACCGCCACCTTCATCGGCCAAAAGCAGCGGGGTATCATCGGCGGTATTCTGACCACGCTGGGCGTGGTGTTTCCGTCGCTGGTGATCATTTCTCTGCTGGCCGGTGTCATCGATGCATTTTCCCACATTGTGTGGGTGCAGCATGCGTTCGGCGGTATTCGCGTATGCGTATGCGTGCTGATCTTTAATGCGGTTGTAAAGCTGTGGAAGAGTGCGGTAAAAGACAAGTGGGGCTTTGCCATTTTCCTGTGTGTGCTGCTCGGTTCGCTGCTGCTGGATCTATCGCCGGTGGTGTATGTGCTGTTTGCCGCTGTGGCGGGCATTCTCATCAAGGTGTTGGGAGGTAAGAAGGCATGAGCATTTACCTGCAGCTGTTTTTGGAATTTTTCAGAACGGGTCTTTTTGCTGTGGGCGGCGGTATGGCTACCCTGCCTTTTCTCTATGATATGGCCGAGCGTACCGGTTGGTTTACCGCTGCGCAGCTGGCAGATATGATCGCCGTTTCCGAATCCACCCCCGGCCCCATCGGCGCGAACATGGCCACCTATGTGGGCTTTACCAGTGCCGGTGTACCCGGTGCGGTCATCGCGTCTCTGGGTCTGGTGACGCCGTCCATCATTGTCATCCTCCTTGTGGCGGCTTTCCTCAAGAGTTTTCGTGACAGCAAGTATGTCAACGCCGCCTTTTATGGTCTGCGCCCTGCTTCCGCCGCCATGGTGGCATCGGCGGGAATTACCGTAGTGCTGGCCACGTTTCTGGACGGCGCAGTGGGAGCAGTTAGTGATATTCTGGCGGTGATCGACTGGAAAGCAGTAGCGCTGGCAGTGGTGCTGCTGGTACTGACCCGTTGGGTCAAGGTGACGAAGAAACTCCACCCCATTGTGTTTATTGCGGCCAGCGCTGTGGTTGGCGTTGTGCTGAAGTTTTGAAAAGAAAAACACCGGAAAGCGGCGCTTTCCGGTGTTTTGTTGTTAATAACCGCGGATAAAGGCAGCATACAGAGCCAAAACTTCCCGGGCCCAATAGCCGGGTCCCAGAAACCAGATGGAAGAACAGCCCAGGGAGCGGGCCTCCAGTCCGCTGCGCTTGGCGTAGATGGCAGCGCGCAGTTGATGGAAGTTGTCGGAAGCCACGGCGATGGTGGAGCTCAACCCTTCGCGTGCGATGATCTGGGAGGAGAATTTCATGTTTTCCATGGTGTTTACCGACTGGTCTTCCAAGTAGATGCGCTTTGCGTCGATGCCCAGTTCTATCAGCTCTTTGCGGATGCAGGCAGCTTCGCTGATATTCTCCCGCTCACCCTTGCCGCCGGTGGCGATGCATACGGCGTTGGGGTGGGCAGCCAGATATTCATAAGCTGCTTCGATGCGCGCCCGAAGCATCAGACTGGGCTCTTCGCCCACCACCTGACAGCCCAGCACCACAACGGTGACTTCCTCATGTTCGGAGGGGGCGTCAGCGGCAGCAAAACCGATGATACACAGCGTGAGGCTGATGCACAAAACGGCAGCGGAAAGCACAGTGGTGCATGCAAAGGCCACCTTTCGCAGTTTGCCGCCAAACAGCCGCTTGACAGAGGCGGGGAACAGGAGTGCTGCGGCGCACAGACAGAAGAAAGCGGCGGGGTAGAGTATGCCGATATGAAAGACACCGATGGACAGTGGAAGGAGAAAATAAGCGGCGGCAGCCAGGAACGCAAAGGCGGCACAAAAACGCAAAAGCCGTACCATATCAGTTATCTGCGATGTGCCCGGCGATACGCTGGACGATCATGTCCAGAGCCACCAGATTATGGCCACCCTCCAGCACCACGATGTCGGCAAACTTGCGGCTGGGCTCGACAAACTGTTCGTGCATGGGCTTAACGGTGGTCAGATACTGCTGTACCACCGACTGCATGGAACGGCCGCGCTCTTCTACATCGCGCAGGGCGCGGCGCAGGATACGCACATCGGCGTCGGTTTCCACAAAGATCTTGATGTCCAGCAGATCCCGCAGCGCCTGATCGGCAAAGATGAGGATGCCCTCCACAATCACCACCTTGGTGGGGTGAATGGTGACAGTCTCATCGGTGCGGTTATGGTCGGAATAGGAGTAGACGGGGCACTCGATAGCCTGACCCGCCTTCAATGCCTTGAGGTGCTCGATCATCAGATCGGTGTCAAAGGCATCGGGATGGTCGTAGTTCTGCAGGCAGCGGATCTCGTAGGGGACATTCTGCCGCTTATAGTAATTGTCGTGGTGTACCACGCTGATATCAGTGCCGAAGCGACGGGCCAGATGTTCGGTCAGGGTCGTTTTGCCGGAGCCGGTGCCGCCGGCGATGCCGATGAAAATCGTATTCATATCCCAGTTCCTCCAAAGAGTTTGTCATTTTATTATAAGAAAACAAGCGAGGAAAAGCAAGCATCCGTGGCGGAAGTTGTAAAAAAAGGATGAATTTCCGCCAATTACTGTTGACGCTTGGCGGCAAAAAAGGTATGATGTATGCACAGAAAATTTGCCGCTGCGGCGGTGTTTTTTATGAGGGCGCATGGTGCGCCGGTGCGTATGCGAGAAAGGATTGTTTGATATGAGCTTGCTGAAGTGTCCCAAGTGCGGAGAAATGTTCTCCGATAGTTATAGAGAGTGTCCGTTTTGCCTGGAGGATGAGGAGTTTTACAACGGGAAAAAGCGCAGAAGAACAGGCCGCCGTGTAGAGCGGGCCAAAGCTCCCAGCATTATTGGCCCGGCTATGGTGCTGGTGGTTTTGCTGCTGGTGGGCTATCTGGGCTATGCGTTCCTGGGTGGTGACGTTGCCTCATGGTTTGGGGACAACGGCGAAGAACCCGGCGTGGAGAATCCTCTGCCCGGCAATCAGGGCGGCGAAGAAAACCCCAACGTCGATCCCCAGCCTCCTGCCACCATTACGCTGGACAAGACCATGCTGACGCTGGAGTATAACGGCAGCGAGCAGCTGACGGCTTCCGGTGCCGAGGGAATCACCTGGGCCAGCAGCGACGAGGCTGTGGCCACCGTGGACGATACCGGCAAGGTAACGGCTGTGGGTGCAGGCAACGCCACCATTACTGCCGCTGCCAACGGTGCAACCTCCGCTGCCTGCGTGGTGACGGTGAATGCATCCCAAAAGGATTTGACGCTGCAGTCTATCTACGGCACACGGGACGACATCTCCATCAGTGTCAACGGCGGTGCACCCATGGAAGTGCTGGGTACCGATTCCACGATCCAGTGGTCTACGGAGGACAGTTCCATTGCCACGGTGGATTCTGACGGCTACGTCAAGGGCGTAAGACGCGGTGCGACCAAGGTCATTGCCAAGGTGGACGGACAGACGCTGACGTGCATCGTGCGTGTGGGCTAAACAAAACGACATAAGAAGCGGCGCTCAAAAGAGCGCCGCTTTTCTTGCTATTGGCGCAAAAGGATGATATAATATATCATTACGAAGTAATATTGGGAAGGAAAGTAACTGTATGATCACCAAAGATTTCAAGACGCACTCACCGCTGCGTATCTTTGTCTCCTACTTCAAACCCCATTGGAAACTGTTCAGCCTGGATATGTGCTGCGCGCTGGGTATTGCCCTCATCGATCTGGTGTTTCCGCTGATCTCCCGCACGGCCATGTATGAGTGGCTGCCGGATAAGGAGTATGGCATCTTTTTCACGGTGATGGCCGCTGTGATGCTGATTTTTGCGCTGCGAGCTTTCCTCTATTTTGTGGTGTGCTATTGGGGTCATACCTTCGGCATCCGCGTGGAGGCGGATATCCGGCGGGATCTGTTCCACCACATGCAGAAGATGGGATTTGATTTTTACGACAAAAACCGCACGGGACAGCTGATGAGCCGCCTGACCAGCGACCTGTTTGAGTTGACAGAACTGGCTCACCACGGCCCGGAGGATCTGTTTATCTCCATTGTGACCATTATCGGTGCGTTGATTGTCATGTTCCGGATGCAGTGGCGTCTGGCGCTGGTAGTGGCGGTGATCGTGCCCCTCTTTCTGGTGCTCATCGGCCTGCGCCGTGAGAAGATGGGCGAGGCATCCAAGGCCGCCAAGGTGAAAACCGGCGCGATCAACACGGAGATCGAGTCCAGCCTTTCCGGTGTGCGAACCACCAAGGCGTTTGCCAACGAGGAGGTGCAGCGCACCCGTTTTGACGCATCCAATGCACAGTTCCGCAACGCCAAACGCAATTTCCACAAGGAGATGGGCAAATTCTTCTCCACCATGGAGCTGTTTGTCACCGTGCTCAGTGCGGCGGTCATTGCTGTGGGCGGCTGGCTCATTATGGAGGATAAGCTTAACTACATCGATCTGATTACGTTCAACCTGTACGTGGCGACCTTTATTTCTCCCGTACGTAAGCTTTCCAACTTTGCCGAGATGTTTTCCAGCGGTTTTGCCGGTCTTAACCGCTTTGTGGAACTGATGCGCACTGAGCCTGCTGTGCAGGATAAGGCGGATGCGCAGGAACTGCAGAATGTACGCGGCGAAATCCGCGTGGACGATGTCAGCTTTACGTATGAGGGCAGCGATGAGGTGCTGCACCATGTGGATCTGACGGTGGCAGCCGGTGAGACGGTGGCTATCGTGGGACCCTCCGGCGGCGGCAAGAGTACGCTGTGCCAGCTGATTCCCCGCTTCTATGACGTGAGCGAGGGCAGCGTGTCCATTGATGGACTGGATGTGCGTGATGTGACCCAGAATTCGCTGCGCCGCAGTATCGGCGTGGTGCAGCAGGATGTGTTCCTCTTTGCCGACACCATTCGCGAGAATATTCGCTACGGCAGACCTGAGGCCAGCGATGAAGAGGTGGCAGAGGCTGCACGCCGCGCCGAACTCTATGATGACATTATGGATATGCCTCAGGGCTTTGATACCTATGTGGGTGAGCGGGGCACCCTGCTCTCCGGCGGACAGAAACAGCGTGTGGCCATTGCCCGGATCTTCCTCAAGGATCCCCCGATCCTGATTCTTGACGAGGCTACTTCTGCTCTGGACAGCGTGACGGAAGCCAAGATCCAGCACGCATTTGACGAGCTCAGCCGCGGCCGTACCACGCTGATCATCGCCCACCGTTTGTCTACCATTCGCGCGGCACACCGTATTCTGGTGATTCAGGATGGCGTGATCGCCGAACAGGGCACCCATACCCAGCTGTTGGCACGCAATGGTGCTTACGCCGGACTCTACAATACCCAAAATCTGGAGAAGAACCATGGATAAGCGCACGGTTCTGGACCGGGCCGCCTCCTCTGCGGAGGAGCGGCTGCTGCTGGGCCGGGTGTGGGACAAGTATGAACAGTGCCGGCTTAAGAGCCTGAGTGCCACCACCGCCTTTTTGAGCCCGCAGGAGCAGCAGGCTGCCCGACGGCTGCTGAGCGCCATTGGCGCGCAGGAGGGATTCCTTTTCTACGGTGGCTATGACGGCGCTGAACGCTGCCGCCTGTGCTTCCTGCCCGAGTGGGCGTGGGAGCCGGAGGAAGGCTGCGTGCGCGCCATTCGCTGCACATGGCATCAGTCCGGTGAACTGACGCACCGGGATTTTCTGGGAAGCCTGATGGGCATGGGCGTGACGCGGGAATCTGTGGGCGACATTCTGGTGTCGCAGGAGAGTGCCGATGTGCTGGTGACAGATGGCGTGGCAGACTTTCTGCTGCAAAGCTGGGACAGTGCCGGCCGCACCCGTCTGAAACTGCAGGAGATCCCATTGGACCACATCCACATCCCTGTAGCGAAAACAAAGCTGATCCGCGACACGGTGTCCTCCCTGCGGCTGGACAGCGTGGTGTCCTCCGGTTTTTCCATCAGCCGCGGCAAGGCGGCGGAAGCGATTGAGGGCGGACGGGTGCAGCTGAACTGGGCGGTATGTCAGAAGTGTGCCGCCGAGGTATCTGCCGGTGACCACATCAGCCTGCGGGGACTGGGTAAGTGTACCGTGGAAGAAGTGGGAAATCAGACAAAAAAAGGACGTATTTTTATCAGTATCAAACGATATTTGTGAGGGTAAAGCCATGACAAGATTGGAGAGAATCAATGAACTGGCCCGCAAGGCCAAGACTGAGGGCCTGACGCCCGAGGAGATCGCCGAGCGCGACGTGCTGCGCCGGGAGTATGTCAACGCCGTGCTGGGCAATGTGCGTGCGCAGCTGGACAGCACCTATGTGGTGGATGAGCAGGGCAATAAGCGCAAGCTCAAGGGAGGCGACCAGGGCTGATGAGTTACCGTTACGAAGGAAACGGCAAATTCAGCACGGACGAACCCGCAAAAAAACGGCAGACAAGCCAGAAGCCGCCTGAAAAACCGACCGACAGCGACATGGGCGGATGGATCTTTATTGCCATCATGTTTGCTGTGGCATGGCCCATTGGACTGATTTTGCTGATCTCCAAACTCAATCAGGGTGGAACGAAGAAGCACTCAGCTGCCAAAACGCAGCCGGTGACCGGCACCGCCACGACCTCCGCGCCTAAGAGCGCTGTGAAGTCGGCGGCCGACAGCGTGACCAGAACACCTGACGACAGTGTGAAAAGCGCCCGTGTGATGAAGATCGTGGGCATTTCGTTGGCAGCAGTGGGCTTGCTGGTCTGTGTAGGTACGCTGAGTGAACTGGCCTATGCCATAGAATATGGCTATGTTTGGCAGATACTGGAGGACATGTTTGTAGCTGCCGGCTTTTTGGCCGGAGGCGGTGCGCTGCTGATGGGCAGCCGACAGATGAAGCGCCGTATGCGCCGCTTTGCCAAGTATCTGGCAGTGGCAGGCACGTCACAGAGTGTGTCCGTCAGCCGGCTGGCTGCGGCGGCGGAGGTGTCCGAGCGCCGTGTGGAGCGTGATCTGGAGCTGATGATCGACAAAGGCATGTGGGGCGAGGGCGCTTATGTGGATCTGAGCGCCGGCAAGCTGTTTCGCGATGCCCGGATCGGTGCGGAGCATTATGCACAGAAGGCTGCACCTGTTGTGCCGCCTCAGGCACAGCAGGGGTATTCCGGCATACTGCGCCAGCTGCGCGCTGCCAATGACCGGATTGCCGATGCGCAGCTGAGCGCTAAGATCGACCGGTTGGAGGAGATCGCCGGCCGCATTTTCCGCATCATTGAAGACGAGCCGAACAAAAAGACGAAAGCGGCGACCTTCCTCAACTACTATCTTCCCACCACCCAGAAGCTGCTGGATGCCTATGCCGAGTTTGAAGAGGCCGGTGTCAGCGGTGGTAATTTGTCTCAGGCCAAGCGCAAGATCGAGCAGACAATGGACAACATCGTGCTGGGCTTTGAGCGACAGCTCGATGAGCTGTATCGCACCGATGCCATGGACATCGACAGTGACATCCGCGTGATGGAGACTATGCTGCGCCGCGACACAGCTCGTGTGGAGGACGATTTTCAGGTACGGACTTCCGGTGGAGCAGTGGAAGACGATTTCTCTGCGCCGGATGAGGGCGATGCGTAAGAATAACAGAAAAAGAGTGCAGGGGATAACCTGCACTCTTTTTTGCTTGCAACAAATGTGTCCGTTTTTGCGGACATATCTGTTGCTATACTGGCCTCAATAAAACAAATAACAAGGAGGCCTTGCAATATGGAACCTGTATGCCTGATTTTTACCATCTGTGGTGCTGCTACATTGGCCGGCGGTATTATGAAAGCGGTGGATAGAATGGAAAAGTGAGAAAAGGGAGCCTTACGGCTCCCTTTTTGGCGGCTCATTTTTTCAGTTCCAGCGTGCGCTCATAGGCGGCGATGACGGCGTTCATGGCTGCCGATCGCAGCCCGCCATCCTCCAGCGCCCGGACACCGGCGATGGTGGTGCCGCCGGGGGAGCAGATGGAGTCCTTGATGACGCCGGGGTGCTGACCGGTGGACATAGCCAGAGCTGCCGTGCCCAGCAGCATTTGCTGGGCATATCGCATGGCCTTGTCACGGGGCAGACCGCAGCTGACAGCGCCGTCAGCCAGGGCTTCCATGAAGAGGCAGGCAAAAGCGCCGCCGCAGCCGGCGATGGCGCTGCCGGCATCCATGAGATGCTCGTCCAGTTCCTCCAACTGACCGGAGGCGGAGAGGATATGAAGAAATTCCTGCCGTTGCTGCGCCGTCACATCCGCGCTGCAGGCATAGAGCGTCAGGCCCTCCCCTACGGCGCAGGCTACATTAGGCATGATGCGGATCACCGGAAGATTCAGACCTGCCATCCGGCCAATGGCATCAATGGTAAGACCGGCGGCCATGCTCACCAGTACGCAGGGCGTCTTGCGCGCTGCCAGCAGCGGGTGCAGGGAATCCAGCAGACCCTGCATCATCTGAGGCTTCACGCCCAGAAAAATGTAGTCGCACTCCGCGGCAACGGAGCCGTTGTCCACCGCCACAGCACCAAGCTCCCCGGCTAATGCCTGAGCTTTGGCGGCAGTGCGGTTGGCAAGATAGATGCTGTCGGGGCTGAGTACTTTGGCAGCTGCCCGGGCCAGTGCACCGCCCATATGGCCGGTGCCGATGAATCCAATGGTCATGTTGGCATCTCCTTTCGTTTTTCTTACATTAACACGGAAGCTCCTTTTTGGCAACTTGGTTTGCAAAATAGTTTCCCAAAGGACAAAAAGGAAAGGGTGGGAGATGGTGGAAAAATAAGATTGCTATTTCCGGGAAAACTTGTTATGATTTATATACCAACCAATCAATGAAAGGGGAACCCAACCATGAATTTGAAAGGCACCAAGACCGAACAGAATCTGCGCGAGGCATTTGCCGGTGAGACTCAGGCCCGCAGCAAGTACGATTACTTTGCTTCCGTAGCCAAGAAGGCCGGTTATGAGCAGATCGCTGCCATTTTCCAGGAGACTGCCAACAACGAGAAGGAGCATGCCAAACTGTGGTTTAAGGCTCTGGGCGCTCTGGGAACCACCGAGGAGAATCTGGCTTCTGCCGCTGCCGGTGAGAATTATGAGTGGACCGATATGTATGACCGCATGGCCAAGGAAGCCGAGGAAGAAGGCTTTGTGGAGCTGGCTGCCAAGTTCCGTATGGTGGGTGCCATTGAGAAGACCCACGAAGAGCGCTATCGCAAGCTGCTGAGCAACGTGGAGATGCAGGCTGTGTTTGCCAAGTCCGATGAGACCATGTGGGAATGCCGCAACTGCGGTCATCTGGTCATGGGCAAGAAGGCTCCTCTGGTTTGCCCCGTCTGCGCTCATCCCCAGGCCTATTTCGAAGTCCGCAAGGAAAACTATTAATTTACAACTGAAAATTCCGCACAGAGGCGAACGGACGTCCGCCTCTGTATGCTTATAAGGAGGATGACGTCTATGAATACCCCTGCTCAGATCGCGGCCAATTATGTGGCCGTTGGTAAAGGAAAAGCCAATTTGCCGCTGGTGCAGATGCTGCTGCTGTCGATTTTGGCCGGTGCTTTTATCGCGCTGGCCGGTGCTGCGGCCACCTTCGGCAACGTCTATGTCAACAAGGCGATGGGTGCGGCTATTTTCCCGGCCGGCCTTGCCATGGTGATGATTGCCGGCAGCGAACTGTTTACCGGCAACTGTCTGCTGGTGATCCCGCTGCTGGAAAAGGAGATTACGCTGGTGCAGATGGTGCGTAATCTGGTGGTTGTGTATCTGGGCAATCTGGTAGGCGGCGTACTGGTCTCCGCCTGTGCCGTGTACGGCGGCACCTTCGATGCCATTGCCGAGACGGTGGTGGCTACGGCGGCCACCAAGGCAGCGCTGCCTTTCGGCGTGGCCTTCCTGCGTGGCATCCTGTGCAATGTGCTGGTGTGCCTTGGTGTGTGGATGGGTCTTGCAGGCAAGTCGGTGAGCGGCAGGATCATCGGTCTGTTTTTCCCGGTGATGTGTTTTGTGATCTGCGGCTACGAACACTGCATTGCCAACATGTTCTACATACCGGCAGGTCTGATGGCTGCCGGACGGATGGAGATCTTCGCAGAGGGTTTGACGGTTCTGGGATTTTTGCGCAATCTGCTGCCCGTTACGCTGGGTAATATCGCAGGCGGTGCAGGACTGGGCGTCATGTACTGGGCGATTTATTTGAGGAAGAAATGAGTATCATTCAAGAGATTGAAAAATTTGTGCCCCTTTGTGAGCAGGAGGAAAAAGATCAGGAGATCATGCTCCATTTCCTGCGGACCAATCCGGATGCCTGCCTTCGCACCAATACGATGGCCCATATGACGGCCTCGTCCTGGGTCATCAGTCCCGACAGACGCCACGTGGTGATGGTGTATCACAACATCTACAACTCCTGGTCCTGGACCGGCGGCCATGCCGACGGTGAGGAAGATCTGCTGGCGGTGGCCATCCGCGAGGCACAGGAGGAGACGGGACTGAAAAACTTGCAGCCGGTGGGTGAGGGCATCGTCTCGCTGGAGTGCCTGACGGTGGACGGCCACGAAAAGCGAGGCGAGTATGTACCCAGTCATTTGCATCTGAACGTAACGTATTTGCTGCGGTCGGATGACGAGGCGCTGCAGGAGAAGCCAGACGAGAACAGCGGTGTGGGCTGGTTTACCCCCGACGAGGCGCTCGCTGCCTCCACGGAGCCGTGGATGGTGGAGCGGGTGTACCGCAAGCTTAATGAGCGGGCAAAGCCGTATATGGAATAACGAGGTGCTTATGTACCGATATCGTCAGGACCACAGCCGTCACATTTCACTGCACGACTGCCGTGCGGAAAAGATGACGCTGAGGAATAATATCTTGTCGCTGACCTTTCCCGATGGCATTTGGGTGACGGAGGAACACGAGGAGAATCCATCTCAGAATGTGGTGCGTACCGGCGAGGCACAGGTGGATTTTTCCATTCTGGACGAAGAAATCGACGGCATTACGATCTATGTTTATCGGCGAAGCCGAAAGGGCAAAGAGTGGCGCGAGGAATGGGAAGCACAAAACTTCATTGGTGCCGTGAACGAGGGCACCTTTCAACTGGAGTTTCTCTATGATTACCGGCAAAAGGGCGTGCCGTACCGTCTGTATCGGTGCATGGTGTGGTTTGCACAAAAGCCTTATTGCTATGAATGCGACATTTATCTGCACACCGAAAAAGCCGTGTACCGCTGGAACGAGTTGCGTTTTGACCGGATATGGTAATAAAAGAGAGCTGACATAAGTCAGCTCTCTTTTAATTTTACATGAACTGGCACAGAAGGAGAGGCAGGAACAATGCGGGCATCATGTTCAAAAGTTTCAGCTTCGTCAGACCCAGCAGGTTGCAGCCGATACCCAGAATCATCAAAGAACCCACGAAGGTAATCTCGCTGATGACCACTTCCGTCAGCAGCGGTGCCACCAGCGAAGCCAGCAGGGTGATGCTGCCTTCAATGAGCAGGACGCTCAAACCGGCGAAAGCCACGCCGATGCCCATGGTGGAGGCGAAGACGATGGAGCTGATGCCGTCGATGACGGATTTGGCAATGAGAATGGTGTGGTCATTTTTCAATCCGCTGTCCAAAGAGCCCATGACCGTCATGGCACCCACGGCGAACACCAGCGTACCGGTGACGAAACCTTCCGTGATCTTGCTCTTGCCCTGGAACTGCTCCTGCAGCTTGTCACCCAGGCGGTTGACGGCGCGGTCGATATCCAGTGCCTCGCCGATGACGGTGCCGACAACCAGAGACAGAATAGGTACCAGCGGTTTGGTGCTGTTCATCAGGCCGGGGATGGCAATGCCGATGACGATCAGAGCCACTGCGTTCATGGTGGCGGTGCGGATGCGCTCGTTAAGGAATTTACCGGCCACAAGACCCACGAGGGTACCTGCGACGATGGTGACGAAGTTGACAAGTGCGCCTGTTAAAATCATGGCTTGTTACTCCTTTCGGGAAATCAGATCCTGCACCACAGCGCCGCCCATCATCAGACCGGCGCAGGAGGGAACCCAGGCTACGCTGGCCGGAACGCTGCGTCGGCCGGGAGGAGGGGTCTCCATTTGGATGGTATCCGCCGCCTCTTCCGGACTGAAGACCACTTTGAGGTGGTGAATGTTGCGGGCGCGCAGCTCCTTGCGCATGACGCGGGCCAGCGGACAGCCGGAGGTTTTAGAGATATCTGCCACTTGCAGCAGGGAGGGATCCAGCTTGTTGCCGGTACCCAGAGCGCTGATGATAGGGATGCCGCGCTGCTGCGCCTGTTCGATGAGATCCAGCTTGCAGGAGACCAGATCAATGGCGTCGACGATGTAGTCATAGCGGGCGGTAAAGAAATCCTCCCGGTGGGCGGCATCGTAGGTGGCGCAGACGGGGTGAACGATGATGTCGGGATTGATGTCGCGGCAGCGTGCAGCTGCGGCTTCCGCCTTGGACATACCTACGGTGGATTCCAGAGCAAAAAGCTGGCGGTTGATATTGGAGGTGGAGAGTGTGTCCTGATCGATGAGGGTCAGCTCACCTACGCCGCTGCGACTCAGGGCTTCCACGGCGTAGCTGCCCACACCACCCAGACCGAACACCGCTACATGGCAGCGCGAGAGCTTGTCCATGGCATCGCTGCCCAGCATCATTTCGGTGCGAATAAAACGTTGGTTCATAAGGGATCTCCTGATGTTTAAACCTTTTTTTAAAGATGAAAAAAGGGCCGGCGCTTGGCGCCAGCCCTTTTGTTGCGTCATTTCAGGCCGGATCAGCCCACGTATTTCATGCCGCGGTGTTCCTCGGCAGTCAGATTGCTGTTGAGGCCGTTGTACCACTCGCTGTAGTCTTCGTTGCGCATGACGTTTTCCACTTCCAGCTGCCAGTAGGGAGCTTCGCCCCAACCGTCAAAGTACATGATGTGGTGGCCGGTGTAGTAGCCTTCCTCGTCGACGAAGATGATACCGGTATCGCCCACCTTGCGGGACTCGTCATAGATCCACTCATCGAACTCGGGAACCATCTGACCCTTGCCCACGTCGGTATACAGACCCCCGTTGGTGTTGCTGCCGGTGTCGGCGCTCTTCTCATTGGCCAGCTTGCCGAAGCTCTCGGCAGTAGCCTCGCCGGTCTTCCATTCGTCCAGAATGGCCATGGCATCGGACTTGGAGGTGTCCACCAGAACCTTCAACAGTTCGTCATACTTCTCGGACTTGCTGTCCAGAGAAGAGGTATCTACCTTCAGCAGAATGTGACGGACGTTGACGGGGAGGTAATCGTTGCGGCTGCGGGAGATGAAGCCGGCCACATAGTAGGCACTGCTGTTCTCCAGAAGGGACTTGTCGCCGGCCACGCGGTCAGCACCATACACCCACTCCTGCACCACGGAAGAACCGTAGGAACCGTTCTCCTGCTTGTAGTAGGTGGCAATGTCAGAATAGTCGGCGGCGATGGTCTCCAGAGACTCACCGGCCTGATAGCGGGCCAGAGCAGCCTTGGCAGCAGTTTCGGCAGCGGCCTTGGCGGCAGCGTTCTCGGCATCGGTGGCGGCAACGGTCTTTCCCTCGCTGTCAGTCTTGGAAGGAGCGGTGGCCTTGAAGTAGATGTACTCATAGGAAGCCGCGTCGAAGGTGTTCGTGTTCTTGTTGTAGTAATCGGTCAGCTGATCGAGCGTATAGCTCAGATCGTTCCAGTGCTGCTCCTGGAAGTGGGCAACCAGAACGGCGTTGCTCAGCAGCTTCTCGAAGGCCTTGCTGGTCATGGAAGCACCGAACAGGCTCTTGATGTAAGAAGAGGAGGAGACACCGGCGAGCTTGGCATAGGTGGCGATGGAGTCCATGGTGTTCTGGACTTCGGCCTTCATTTCGTCGGTGAAGGTGAAATTCTCGGCCTGGGCAGCCTTGATCACAGCAGTCTGGGAGATCAGGTTCTGCTTGGCGATGTCCACGAAGTACTCATGCCAGGTCATGGACTCCTTGCCCTCGGGCAGGGTGATGCCCATAAACAGCAGGTCGACCTCGTTCATGGTCTGCTGCGTCAGGGGAGAGTTGGCGTTCAGGCTGACATAGCCGGCATAGCTGCCGGAAGCCACCTCGTTGTAGGCACTATTATAATAATAGCTGACTTCGGCGGCGGAATAGTTCACACCGTCAACGCTGATGGCGACGCTGTTACGCTGGATGATCTGGGAGTTCCACACCATCAGGGCTGCGGCCACCAGAACAAAGACGGCGGCGATGCTGCCGTAAAGAATGTTGGAACGGCGACGCTGCGCGCGCTCCTCGGCGGCACGGATTTCTTTGATGTCGGGAATGCCCTGTGCGGCCAGTTCCTGACGGACTTTCTTTTCTCTAGATGCGCTCATGTTGTTGTCAATCCTCTCAAAAACAGGTATATACTACCCTTGCTGATAAAGTTACCAAGCTATTATACAGGAAGTTCCCGTACTTCGCAAGGGGGAATCTGCATTTATCTTAAAGTGCCTGGCTGAAATCAAGCTGAAAAATCACAAAAATGCAGAAAAAACCGACCCGGAAGAACCGGGCCGGTTCGTCAGCCATCAGGCCGGTTATCCCGTAGGCCGTGGGGACCGAGTTATAACCTGCACCTTCTCGCAGGTGGGTTGTCTCCAGCTTGCTTTACTGCTTCCAACATCCAGCCGCAGACGGCAGCCGGGAGGCCTGCAAACCACATACTGATCCGACATCCCCTATAACCAAATGTGAGGATAAAAAAGGTCCGTCACGAGCCGTTCGGGATATCACCGTTTGGTGATGGCATCATTATATCAGATGTGGCCGGGAAAGAAAAGTCTAAATTGAGCTGTGAAGGCAGGAAAATTATTCCTCGTCCTCCAGCAGCTGCTCCATAAACAGGTCGTAGACCTTTTCTGCTTCCTCTTCGCTGTCCAGCGTGGAGAGCATTTCTTCGCCGTTCACCATCACGGACTTGAGGATCACCATGCCGTATTCGTCCGAATCTTCGTCGGCACCTTCTTCCACTACGGGGAAGAAAGCCATGTAGGTCTGGCCGTTATATTCCAGTGCGTCTACATACTCCAGGTCGATGTTGTTGCCCTCGTCATCGGTCAGGGTGATGAAATTGGGGCCAAATTCATTGTTCATAACAGATTCCTCCTGTGAAAATGGTATTTCACATGCACTATACCTAATTTTTGTGAAAAAAGCAAGTGGCAGAAGGTGCCCTTTTTTGGGAAAATGATCAAAATTAGAGCATAACATTGGGAATTAACAGGTATTCCTTGTAAAAGTTGGAACAATCGGAACGAAAAAAGCGGTTTTTACGGCTTGACAGATGTGGTACAATAGTTTTTATACTGGAATCGGTATGCAGATTAACCGGTTGATTTGATGTTCAGCCGGAAAAAATACGCAAAGAAAGGAAGGTGCCCTGTGATGGAAGAAAACAACAGCAAGAAGCGCATGAAGCGCGGCGAACAGAGCGCCAGTCATAAGCAAGCAAAGAAGGAGAGCGGCGCAAAGCCCAAGAAGCGCTGGGGTCTGCGGATCCTGGGTGCGATCGGCACCCTGATTCTGGTGGGTGTGCTGGCGGCATCCATGTTCGTTGGCATTTTCATGATGTATGTGGACACTGCCTTGCGCGGCCATGTGGAAGTGGACCTGTCCGAGTATACCCAGGAGGTCTCTACGGAGCTCTACTACAAGGACCCCGCCACCGGTGAGTGGTTCATGTATCAGACCCTCTTCGCCAACGAGAACCGCATCTGGATCGACAGCGAGGATATCCCCAAGTACCTGAAGGATGCCACCGTTGCCATCGAGGATAAGCGTTTCCATACCCACGAAGGCGTGGACTGGAAGGGCACAATGCGCGGTGTGATCTACACCATTACCGGTGAGGATGTCCAGGGCGGCTCTACCATCACCCAGCAGCTGATCAAGAACATTACCGGCAATAACGAAAACAGCGTCAAGCGCAAGATTACCGAGATCTACCGTGCGCTGGCTCTGGAAAAAGAGGGCTATACCAAGGATGAGATCCTGACCATCTACCTCAACACCATCTATCTGGGCAACCAGTGCTACGGTGTGCAGACGGCAGCGGATATGTACTTTGGCAAGGATGCCAGCGAGCTGACTCTGGCCGAGTGCGCCAGCCTCATCAGCATCACCAACAACCCCTCCATGTACGACCCTCTGCGTGCCGACTGGTGCCGTGAGGAGAACCGGGCCCGCCAGGAACTGGTGCTGTACAACATGCTGGAACAGCAGCTGATCACCCAGGCGGAATATGACCAGGCCATGGCAGAAGAAATCGTCTTTACCGACGGCTGGACCTGCTTTGGCAATCAGGTGACACCTCCTGAGGCCGATGGCGAGAAAGAAGTGGTTTCCACCGCCAACAACTCCTACTATACCGACGCTGTCATCGAGGACGTGGCACAGGCGCTGGTGGAGTATTACGGTCTCGAGGATGATCTGCCCGATGCCGACGGTTATATTCGTACCGCCCACGAAAAGGCGGTGGCAATGGTTTACGGTAAGGGTCTGAAGATCTATACCTGCCAGAACCCCAACTATCAGGAGATCGCAGAAACCATTTTTGAGAATACAGACTATGCCGAATATACCGACTCCTACGAGCAGCCGCTGCAGGCAGCCATCACGCTGATGGATCCCTACACCGGCGATGTGCTGGCTATGGTGGGTGGTACCGGCGCCAAGCGGTATGACCGCGGCTGGAACTGGGCCACGGAAGTGCGTCAGTGCGGCAGCGCCATCAAGCCCATCTCCACCTATGCTCCTGCTCTGGATGACGGCACCATCACCGCTGCCTCCAGCGTGGATGACTATCCCTTCTATCTGGAGGGCTACGGCGTTTATCCCAAGAACTCCTACAACACGTTCGATGGCCTCATGTCCGTGCAGGATGCCATCAAGTTCTCCTCCAACTGCGCTGCCGTTAAGGTAAATCAGGCTTACGGCACTGCCGCATCCTACAACTTTATGACCGAGAATCTGGGCTTTACCACCCTGACCCGCACCGATGCCGAGCAGGTTGGTAACATGGCTCTGGGCGGTCTGCATGTGGGCGTGACCACCGAAGAGATGGCCGCCGCCTTCAGCGCTTTCGTCAACGACGGTATTTATACCGAACCTCGCACCTTCGAGCGTGTGGAACTCAATGACGGCACGCTGCTGATCGAAAACACCAGCGAGTCCCATGTGGCCATGAAGGAAACCACTGCCTATCTGATGCGTGAGATGCTGGCGGACGTTGTGTCCGGCGGTACCGGCAATGAGGCGGATTTTTACGGCCAGTACACTGCCGGTAAGACCGGTACCACCGATGCCAACCGCGACCGTTACTTCGTGGGCTTTACCCCCTATTACTGCGCTGCTGTTTGGTGCGGCTATAAGTCCAATGAGGAAATGGATGTCTACGGTAACCCCTCTGCCAACCTGTGGGGTCAGGTGATGGAAGCAGTGCACGAGGGCCTGAGCCGCAAGAACTTCAACAGTTGCTCCGGCACCACCAAGGTGACGGTATGCGCTGACAGCGGTATGCTGGCTTCCGAGGCCTGCAAGTCCGACCTGCGCGGCGATCGCACCCGCAGCGTGACGGTGGCTTCCGCTTCCGCTCCCAAAGAGGCCTGCGCCATGCACGTGATGGTGGATTACTGCATGGAAGGCAAGCATATCGCCACCGAATTCTGTCCTGCTGTGGGCAAGGATGAGACCGGTGCCACTGTTGCCAATCTGGTGAAGGTGGCGCTTCTGAACTACAACCGTGAACTGATTACCGAAGACGACAAGCCCGTTCCCGAGGATGATCTGGAGCAGAAGACCGTGGTAAAGGCTAAGGATCACGCGTACTTGCTGCAGACGGCCAGCCTGGGTGAGATGTGCCCCGTTCACAAGGAAGCCCCCGAAAATGATCCTAACAACCCCAACAACCCTGACGACCCCAACAATCCCAACAACCCCAGCAACCCCGACAACCCCAATAACCCCGACAATCCCAATAATCCCGGTGGTGAGGGCGGCAATAGCGGCGAAGGCAATACCGAAAACAATGGCAATGCCGAAAACGGCGCTAATGACGATATCGGTGGACTTCTCGACAATCTTTTCCCCGGCTGGGGCTGGTAAAAATTTCCCATATGATGAAAAGAGCAGGACGACCGTCCTGCTCTTTTTCCATGACAAACGCCCTGCCGGGAGACAGAGCGTTTGTTTTATTTACAGATGATCTTTCTCGAAGTTTCGCAGGAAGTCCACCAGCGCTTCCACACCCTCGCGAGGCATGGCGTTGTAAATGGAGGCGCGCAGGCCGCCTACGCTCTTGTGACCCTTGAGATTATCGAAACCGGCGGCCTTGGCGGCAGCTACCACTTCAGCGTCCAGCTCCTTGCTGCCGGTGACGAAGGGGACGTTCATCACGCTGCGGTCAGCCGGAACAACGGCGGCGCGGAACAGCTTCGAGCCGTCCAGGAAATCGTAAAGCACCTTGGCTTTTTCCTCATTGCGCTGTGCCATGGCTTCCAGACCGCCCTGATTGATGAGATAGCGGAATACTTTGCCGCAGCAGTAGATGGCCCAGCAGTTGGGGGTGTTATACATGGAGCCGTTGTCGGCATGTACCTTATAATTCATATAGGTGGGCACGAAGCCGGGCAGATCGTCGCGCAGGAGATCCTCGCGGATGATGACCACGGCCATACCGGCGGGGCCTACGTTCTTCTGCACACCGGCCCAGATGAGGCCATAGTCGGACACGTTGCAGGGGCGGGAGAGGAACAGGGAGGACTGGTCGGACACCAGAATATGACCCTTCGTGTTGGGCAGCGTGTTCCAGGTGACACCGTGGATGGTCTCATTTTCACAGATGTAGACGTAGTCGCACGCTTCCGGAATGTCCAGATCGCTGCAATCGGGGATATAGGAGAAATTCTTGTCGGCAGAGGAGGCGGCGATGATCACTTCACCGTATTTCTTTGCCTCGGCGATGGCCTTCTTGGACCAGGCGCCGGTCTCGATGTAGCAGGCCTTGCCGTTTTTCATCAGGTTCATGGCCACCATGGCAAACTCCACCGTGCCGCCGCCCTGGATAAACAGCACCTTATAGTTGTCGGGGATCTGCATCAGCGTCCGCAGGTCGGCTTCTGCCTCATCGGCGATTTGCTGAAAGACCTTGGAGCGATGGCTCATTTCCATCACGCACATGCCGCTGCCGCGGTAATTCATCATCTCGTCGCGGATCTCCTCCAGCACAGCCTCGGGCATCATGGCAGGACCGGCGGAGAAATTGTAGGAACGATCGTATTTCATCAAAAACCCTCCTTAGTGGGTGATAGTAACAACAGGGTTATGATACAACAAAAACAGGCGCTGCGCAACAGGAAAAGGGGGCGGTGCGGTACCGTCTATTGACAAAAAAGCGCGGTAACAGTATAATCCTGTGGAATTATCGCCCAAAGGGGTGTGAAGGGAGGCGCAAGGCCATGAATACGGAAGCAATGTACGCCACGATGCGGCCTTGGCACCTCTTTTTCAAGGTGGCGCTGCCAGGTATGGTCAGTATGTTCGCCATGTCGGTTTACAGTATCGTGGAAGGCATCTTCATTGGCCGCACTTTGGGTGAGGGTGCTTTTGCGGCGGTGAATATCGCCATGCCGCTGGTGATGATTACCTTCTCTCTGGCGGATATGATCGGCGTGGGTGCCTCGGCTCCCATTTCCATTGCCCTGGGCCGTGGAGACCACGAGGAGGCGAATAACACCTTCACCTGCTCGGTAATTCTCATTTTTATTGCTTCGGTGCTGATGGGCAGCGTCATGTGGGTGGCGGCCGAGCCTATGTGCCGCATGATGGGCGCAGATGATGTGCTGCTGGATACCTCGGTGCGGTATCTGAGAACCTTTGCCCTGTGCTGTCCGTTGGCCACCATTTTCTTTGCCATGGACAACTACCTGCGTATCAGCGGTTTTGTCAAAGGCAGCATGGTCATTAACATCGGCTGCAACCTGATGACCGTTGTGCTGTTGGTCTTTTTCCTGCTGCGCTGCCGGATGGACGTGGTGGGTGCGGCGCTGGCCACTGCAATTGCCATGTGCACTTGTTCTGTGGTGGCCATGTTCCCCTTCCTGCGGGGCAAGGCACTGCTGAAGTTTGTCCGTCCCCGGTTCCACTGGGATATGATCCGCCGTATCACATCCTGCGGTGCGCCTACGTTTCTCAACAATATTTCCGGCCGCGTGACATCCATCCTCATCAACATCTCCCTCATGACTCTGGGCGTGAAGACGCTGGGCGAGGGAGGAGGTACCACGGCTGTGGCGGTGTACGCCATTTTGATGTACGCCAGCGACTTCTGCTGGCCGCTGCTGTACGGCATCAGCGATTCCCTGTCTCCCGCCATCGGCTATAACTGGGGCGCGGAGGACTATGGCCGGGTGAAGAGTATTGCCAGATGCGGCTATATTGGCACGGCGCTGGTGGGTGCGGTCTCCACGTCACTGCTGTTCTTTTTCCCGGAGGCTATTGCGGGACTTTTTGCCGGTGCGGACGATCCTCATCTGCTGGAGATCTCTGCCCGGGCAGTGAGGCTTTTCTGCTTTGCCTATGTGTTCCGCTGGCTGGTGGTGATGACGCAGAGCTACTTCGGCGCACTGGGCAAGCCGGTGCAGGCGGGTCTGGTGTCGGTGGGAACGGCTTTCGTATTCCCGGTACTGCTGCTGGGCCTTTTGTGGCCCTTCGAACTGGACGGCATCTGGTTCAACTTCGTGGGCGTGAACGGCCTTGCGGCGGTGCTGAGCGTGATCCTGCTGCGGCGCCTGACACGGGAGATCCGGAAAAAAGAAAGTGAGAAAAACGCCTGAATCCCTGACACCGCTCTTCCGAAAAGGAGAGCGGTGTTTTTGCCGCAGAACAAGGGAACTTTAACGCGCTCTTTGCACGTTTTCGTCGATTGACAACGAAAACGGAACGTGGTACTTTTGAAATATGAGTTTCGCTGTATATGAGAAAGGGAGTGCTCTGCGTGGGAATGTGGGCTGAACGGATTAAATATCGGCTGCACAGGATGTGGCTGTATCTGGCAACACTGTTTAAGTGGATGACGGTAGGCGCGCTGATCGGCGGAGTAGGCGGTGTGGTGGGCACGCTGTTCCACATGGGTGTGGACCATGCCACAGAGATCCGCCTGGAGCACGGTTGGGTGATCTACCTTCTGCCGGTAGGCGGCTTGCTGATTGCCGCGATCTATCGGCTGACGAAAACCGAAGGCAGGGGCACCAATGATATTATCCGCAGCGTACACTTTGGTTCTCATATTCCCGTTGTGCTGGTGCCGGTGATCTTCGTGTCCACGGTCATCACCCATCTGTGCGGCGGCAGCGCCGGTCGCGAAGGCGCAGCCCTGCAGATCGGCGGCGGCATCGGCTATAAGACGGGTACGCTGCTGCGTATGCACGAAAAAGATTTGCCGCTGGCCACCATGTGCGGCATGAGCGGCGTGTTTGCGGCGCTGTTCGGTACGCCTCTGACGGCAATGATTTTTTCCCTTGAAGTGATCAGCGTAGGTGTTCTGTACTATGCGGGCCTCGTGCCGTGCCTTGTGGCGGCCATGACAGGTTACCGTGTGTCCACGATGCTGGGCGTGCCGCCTACCCGTTTCACGATCCCGACGGTGGAGCTGGAGACGGGGCTGATGTTACGGGTGATCGTTTTGACGGTTCTGTGTGCTGTGGTGAGTATTGTACTGTGCCGCGTGCTGCACTGGATGGAACATAATCTGGAGTTCCTGATCGAAAGTGCGATGACGCGCGCCTTTATGGGCGGCTGCCTGCTGCTGGCGATGACGCTGGTGCTGGGCAGCGATTATAACGGTGCCGGCATGGATGTGATTGAGCGGGCGTTGGCCGGTGAGGCGGATGCTTTGGCCTGGCTTTGGAAAATTCTGTTTACCGTGATTACCATCGGCTGCGGATTCAAAGGCGGCGAAGTGGTGCCCTCGTTCTTCATCGGAGCAACGTTTGGCTGTGTGGCGGGCGGATTGCTGGGGGTACCGGTGCCGTTGGCTGCTGCTGTGGGTCTGATCTGTGTATTCTGCGGCGCGGTGAACTGCCCGATGGCGTCCATGATGCTCAGCGTGGAGCTGTTTGGCGCGGGAAACCTGATTTACTTTGCTATGGGTTGTGTAATCAGCTTCCTGATTTCCGGCTACAGCGGCCTGTATAAGAGCCAGCGCATTGTCTATTCCAAAATGCGCGCCGAATTTATCAACGTTAATCCGTGGTAAAAGCCGCGGCAAGCGCCTGTATCTCATGGATACGGGCGCTTTTTTCGTTGACACGTAAAATGTTCAAGATTATAATAGACATGATAAAATACCAATACTACGTATCTGCTGACGAGAAACAGAAACTGCAAGGAGGAAGAAAGATGAAAAAGTATGTAAAAACACTGACGTGCGCCCTGGTGGCTCTGGTCATGGTGCTGAGCCTGGTGGCCTGCGGCGACAAGGGCGTGAAGGTACCCAAGGAGTATGAGGGTTATGTCAGCCCCTGGGAACTGAATGTGGTCGAAGCTGCCAAGGCTGACGGCAAGATGCATTATTACTTCATGTCTGCCGAGGGCTATATGGTTAATCCCGGCGGCAACTCCTCCACGAAGTGGGGCGACAGCTGCCTGATCGTTTTCCCTGACGGCACGACCATGCTGATCGATGCAGGCCTGGCCGGCCATGCCCCCATTCTGGAGCTGAACCTCAAGCGCATGGGCATCGAAAAGCTGGATTACTTTGTCCTCAGCCATCCTCATGATGACCACGGCTATGGCGCTGTGAAGGAAGGCGGCATTCTGCACACCTTCCCTGTGGGTCAGGTGTACTACAACGGTGTCTTTAACGGCGACTGGAGCAACCCCCAGATCCTGGTGGATCTGTGCAAGGAAAAGGGCTATCCCTGTGACATCCTCAAGCGCGGCGACAAGCTGACCGTTGGCGAGGTGGCCATCGAAGTGCTGGGCCCCAATCCCGATATGATCGGTAAAACCATCGTGGACAACGTTACCGACGTGAATAACTCCTCTCTGGTCATGCGTTTTGACTATGGCGAGCACAGCTCCCTGTTCACCGGTGACGTTTATAAGAACGCCGAGCGTGAGCTGGTGAGCTATGACCGCGCCAAGCTGGATGTGGATCTGCTCAAGCTGCCCCATCACGGCGGCGACACCTCCAACGACAGCCCCTTTATCTATGCTGTTACGCCCGAGCTGGGTGTGGCCACCGGCTTTGATCCCGTGGACGTGGCTGTATTCGGCCGCTATAAGGGCACCAAGACCACCATCATCATGGATACCGAGGACGGTTATATCCATGTTACCTCCGGTAAGGACGGCGTACTGAGCTACGAGACCAGCCGTGAGCGCTCCGAGAAGAGCACCTTCGGTCAGCTGAACAAGGGCTAAGATGAGCGGCGGGAAGAGTAGCGCAAAGCGCAGAAGACTTGCGCTGCTGGCACTGGTTCTGGCGCTGGTGCTGGGTCTTGCGGGCTGCGGCAAGAGCCGGGTGGAAGTGCCCGACAAGTACAAGAGCTATGTCAGTCCCTGGGAGACGGATGTGGTGAAGACGGCCGTGAAAGACGGCAGGATGCACTATTATTTCATGTCCGCTGAAGGTTTCAAGATCAATCCCGGCGGCATTTCCGACACCAAGTGGGGGGACAGCTGCCTGATCGTGTTTCCCGACGGCAAGACCATGCTGATCGACGCCGGCCTGCAGGAATACGGGCCGATTCTGGTGCTGAATCTTAAGCGGATGGGCATTGAGAAGCTGGATTACTTCGTGCTGAGCCATCCCCACAACGACCACGGCTACGGTGCATTGTATGGCGGCGTGCTGAAGTCCATCGAGGTGGGACAGGTATATCACAACGGTGTGATCAACGCCGCATGGAGCGATCCGCGGGCATTGATGAATGTCTGCCAGGAGCGAGGAATTCCCTGCGATGTACTCAAGCAGGGTGATACGCTGCAGGTGGGTGAGGTGGAGATCCAAATCCTGCACCCTGTGGGAAGCAAGGATAAAATGGAGATCGCCAGCAAGACGGCGGTTGTAAACAACGGCTCTCTGGTGATGCGATTTGATTACGGCGAACACAGTGCCCTCTTCACCGGCGACATTTACAAGTCGGCGGAACAGGAACTGGTGAAGCGCTGCGCGGAGCTTCTGGATGTGGACCTTCTGAAGCTGCCGCATCACGGCAACGACACTTCCAGCGGCAGCAGCTTTGTCAAGGCGGTCAGTGCCGAGTTGGGTGTGGCCACCGGCTATGAATCGGTGAGCGTGGCGGCCTTCAGTGCCTATAAGGCGACCAAAACCACGGTTTTGATGGACACGGAGGACGGTTATATCCATGTATTTGCCGGCAAGGACGGCGTGCTGCACTACGAGACCGGACGTGAGCGCTCGGAGAAGAGCCGCTTTGGCCAGTTGGACAATTAAGTGAGAACCAGCGGGGATGGCGGCTGCCATCCCCGCTTTTTTGCGGAAGAAGAAACTGCCTGATTGACGAGCGGGGGCATCTGTTGTAATATGGAAACAAGCAATATCCGCAACAAACCGAAAAGAGGAGGATATGAAAGATGAAGAAAAGAATGATGCGCCTTTTGAGCGCTGTTCTGGCGATGCTGATGCTGCTGAGCCTGACGGCTTGCGGTGAGGGCGGCGGTAAGGCGTCGGCTGTGGCCGTGCCGGAGGAACTGCAGCCTTATGTAATTCCCTGGGAAAAGGATGTTATTGCCGAGGCCAAGGAGAAAGGAACCATGGAGTTCTATTTCATGGCCAGCCTGGGCATGGACGTGGGTGCTGATGGCTCCACGGAGGATCCTCAGAAGTGGGGCGACAGTTGCCTGGTGGTGTTCCCCGATGGTACCACCATGCTCATTGACGGCGGTATGCCCAAGTATGCGTCCGTTTTGATGATCAACCTGAAAAAGCTGGGTGTAGAGAAGCTGGACTATGTGATGGTGTCCCACCAGCACAATGACCATCAGGGCGGTCTGGTGTTTGATGGCGTCATGGCCCAGATGGAAGTGGGTAAGGTGTACTACAACGGTACAAGGAACGCCGAATCCACCGATCCTGACCGGCTGGAGAAGTTCCTGGCCGACCATAAGATTGAAGGCGAGATCCTCAACACCGGTGACAAGCTGACCATTGGCGGCGTGGACATCGAGGTGCTGTGGCCCGGCGAAGAAGAGAACGGTAAGCTGTACGACAGTGCTACCGATCTGAACAACCGCAGTCTGGTGGTGCGCTTTGACCATGGCGATTTCTCCGCCCTGTTTGTGGGCGACCTGTATAAGGCAGGCGAGGAAGACGTGATCGCCGCCGCCGGTGACAAGCTGGATGTGGATCTGGTGAAGATCCCCCATCACGGCCACAAGACCTCCAGTGGCAGCGAGTTCGGCGAAGCGGTCAGTGCCCAGATCGCTGTGGGCACCGGTTATGTGGGTATGCCCACGGCCCAGTACTATGCCTATACCAAGCAGGGTACCCGTGTCATGATGGACTACATCGACGGCTACATCCACGTCACCGGCCACAGTGACGGTACCGTGGATTGGGAGAAGAGCCTGGAGCGCGAGAGCGATTTCTATGCCGGTCTTGACAAGAATGCCGGCATCACCTGGTAAGAGACATAGATAAAAAATGCCCTCCCCTTATGGGGAGGGCATTTTTTTCGTTATTCCATCAGCAAACCTGCCAGATGGCCGCTGGACCAGGCCCACTGCAGGTTATAGCCGCCGCAGTCGCCGTCGATATCCAGCACCTCGCCGCAGGCGTAGAAACCGGGCACAAGACGGCTTTGCATGGTTTGCGGATCGAACTCGTCGGTACGCAAACCGCCAGCGGTGACCTGTGCCTGATCGAAGCCGCACACGCCCTGCACTTCCAGCGGGAAGCTGCGCAGGCAGCGGGCGATTTTGGCAAGGTCGCCCTCGGTGAGTGTGTCGGCACTCTGGTTGGTGAACCCGGCGGCCTTACAGACCATCTGTCCCAAGCGGCTGTGGAGCGTGCCGGAGAGCAGCGTGCCGCTCTCTCGCATACCGGCATTGTCGCGGCGCTGACGCAGCCAGTTTGCGGTGGTATCGTCATCCCAATCGGGCAGGAAATCCAGCACCACAGTGAGACCTTCGCCGCCTGTGGCGGCGGCGCGGGAGATTTCAAAGATGGCCGGACCGCTGACGCCGTACTCGGTGAAGAGGATCTCGCCCCTGTTTTCGGCCAGTACCTCACTGCCACGAAGGATACGGATGGCAGCCTCTGCCTTCACGCCCTTGAGGGCGCGGGGATAGGTGGGATCGGTCTTCAGCTGTACCAGCGTGGGGTAGAGAGCTGTGCGATGGTGGCCCAGCTGCTTGCCGAGCTGGTAGCCGTCCATTACGCCGCCCACCTTACTGCCGGCGGCGCCGCCGGCGCAGAGGATGACTTTATCGGCGCTGAAGCTGCCCTGATCGGTCTCCACCGTAAAGGCATTGCCGCGGCGGCGGATGCGGCTGACGGTACAGCCGGCGTGGAGGTCAATGGCGGGATGCTCCAGTGCGTAGCGCAGTACGTCCAGTACGCTGCCTGCCATATTACTATAAGGATAGACCCGGCCGCTGGGTTCCGTGACGGTGACCAGACCGTGGCCGGCGAACCATTCCAGCGTGGCGTCCACATCGAAAGCGGAGAGAGCGTAGGCACAAAAGCCGGCATCCTCGCCGTAATAGTGGGTGGGCGCGGCGTGGCGGTTGGTGAGGTTGCAACGGCCGTTGCCGGTGGCCATCAATTTGCGTCCCACACGGGCCTGCCGCTCCAGCAGCAGCACCTGGTGGCCGCAGTCGGCGGCTG
>JAZRRQ010000064.1:0-2810 GCA_045650885.1 Vescimonas sp.
GACAGTAGGGGAGGACGGCACGCCGCCGTTACAGGCTGACCCCGTGTGGGTACTGAGGGTTGACCGGGTGACCGGCAGCCGCATCAGGGTGGTACCGCGATGACTTGATCGCCCCTGACTTCGTAAGGAAGTCAGGGGCGTGTTTCGTTTGCAATAGTACATTTTCAAATAAAAGGAGAATTACCATGAAGTACGATTTTGCGGCCATTGAAAAGAAATGGCAGGACAAATGGGAAGAGTCCAAGCCTTATGCAGCCATCACCGGCGACACGACCAAGCCTAAGTTCTACGGCCTGATCCAGTTCCCTTATCCCAGTGCTGCCGGCCTGCACGTGGGTCATCCCGGTCCCTTTACCGGCATCGATATCGTGTCCCGTAAAAAGCGCATGCAGGGCTACAATGTGCTCTTCCCCATTGGCTTTGACGCATTCGGTCTGCCCACCGAAAACTTTGCCATCAAGAATCACATTCATCCTGCCGTCGTCACCAAGCAGAATATCGAGAACTTTACCCGTCAGCTGAAGATGCTGGGCTACGGCTTCGACTGGGACCGCGTGGTGGATACCACTGACCCCAGCTACTACAAGTGGACCCAGTGGATCTTCCTGCAGCTGTTCAAGAAGGGTCTTGCCTACAAGGCCACCATGCCTGTGAACTGGGGCACCAGCTGCAAGTGCGTGCTGGCCAATGAAGAAGTGGTGGAAGGCGTCTGCGAGCGCTGCGGCAGCGAGGTCGTGCGCAAGGAGAAGAGCCAGTGGATGCTGAAGATCACCGAGTACGCCGATCGCCTCATCGACGATCTGGACGATCTGGACTTCATCGAGCGAGTCAAGACCCAGCAGAAGAACTGGATCGGCCGCTCCACCGGTACTGAGGTTACCTTCAAGACCAATACCGGCGATGACATCACCGTCTATACCACCCGCGCCGATACCCTCTTCGGCGTTACCTACACCGTTATTTCTCCCGAGCATCCTCTGCTGATGAAGTGGAAGGATCGCATCGGCAACTGGGACGAAGTGGTTGCCTATCAGGATGCCGCCTCCCGTAAGAGCGACTTTGAGCGCGGTGAGCTGAACAAGGATAAGACCGGCGTTCGTCTGCAGGGCATCGAGGTCACCAACCCCGCCACCGGCGATGTGGTGCCCATGTTCGTCTCCGACTACGTGCTGATGGGTTACGGTACCGGTATCGTTATGGGCGTGCCCGGCCACGACCAGCGCGACTGGGAGTTTGCCACCAAGTTCGGCCTGCCCATCATTGAAGTGGTTTCCGGCGGCGACATCACCAAGGAAGCTTTTGTTGCCAAGGACGATACCGCTATCATGGTCAACTCCGGTTTCCTCAACGGCATGAGCGTGAAGGAAGCCATCCCTGCCATGAAGGCCTATGCTGTGGAGCAGGGCTGGGGCAAGGAGAAGGTCAACTTCAAGCTGCGCGACTGGGTCTTCTCCCGCCAGCGCTACTGGGGCGAGCCCATTCCTCTGGTCAAGTGCGACAAGTGCGGCTGGGTTCCCGTTCCCGAGTCTGAGCTGCCTCTGGTTCTGCCTCAGGTGGAGAGCTATGAGCCCACCGATGACGGCGAGAGCCCCATCTCCAAGATGACCGATTGGGTCAACACCACCTGCCCCTGCTGCGGTGCTCCCGCCAAGCGCGAGACCGATACTATGCCCCAGTGGGCCGGTTCCAGCTGGTACTTCCTGCGCTATATGGATCCCCACAACGATAAGGAGATCATCAGCAAGGAAGCCGAAGAGTACTGGGGCCCCGTGGATTGGTACAACGGCGGTATGGAGCATACCACGCTGCACCTGCTGTACAGCCGCTTCTGGCACAAGTTCCTCTATGATATCGGCGTTGTCCACACCAAGGAGCCCTATGCCAAGCGCACCAGCCACGGCATGATTCTGGGTAAGAACCCCCACTATGTGGGCTTTGCCGAGACCGAGGAGGAGAAGCAGGCCCTGATCGCCAAGTATGGCTCTCAGGCTCAGCGTCCCGCCGTGAAGATGTCCAAGTCTCTGGGCAACGTGGTCAACCCCGACGATGTTATCAAGGCTTACGGCGCCGATACCATGCGTCTGTATATCATGTTCATCGGCGACTTCGAAAAGACCGCCGCTTGGTCCGATGATGCCGTGAAGGGCTCCAAGCGCTTCCTGGACCGCTGCTGGAACCTGATGGAGCAGGCTGCCGACGATATGACCGTCAGCGCCAAGAACGAGTCCATCATCCACAAGACCATCAAGAAGGTCACCAACGATATCGAGGACCTGAAGCTCAACAGCGCCATTGCCGCCCTGATGGCCATGGTCAACGAGTTCTATGTCAACGGCTGCACCCGCGGCGATCTGGAGCAGCTGATGCTGCTGCTCAGCCCCTTCGCACCTCACATGGTGGAGGAGATGTGGGAGCTGCTGGGCTTTGCCGCCAAGTAGGGCAAGATGGCCATGCAGTGCAACTGGCCCGTGTATGACGAGGCCAAGACCGTGGATGCCAACGTGGAGATGGCCGTGCAGATCAACGGTAAGCTCAAGGGCACTGTGGTCGTCCCCGTGGACAGCGATCAGGATGCCGTTGTGGAGGCTGCCATGGCTTCCGAAAAGGTGAAGAAGGCTACCGAGGGTATGCAGATCGTCAAGACCATCCTTGTCAAGAACAAGTTGGTGAACCTGATCGTCAAGCCCGCCAAGTAAAAAAGCAAAAAGAGGAGCGATGGGAACATCGCTTCTCTTTTTTATTGTAAATTTGCAAAAATATTTCTTGACAAGGACAGGCAGAGCCGATATAATGCTGTCTGTTAAGTCATG
>JAZRRQ010000065.1:0-5858 GCA_045650885.1 Vescimonas sp.
CAGCTTGTTGTTCTCGTCGTAGCCGGCTTCCTTCAGCAGGGACTTGGCCTTCTCCAGATCGTACTCATAGGTAGCAACATCGGGATCGTGACCGAACATGGAGGGAGCGATGCAGCCCTGAGAGGGAGAAGCAAAGCCCTCGGTCATGGCGATGATGATGGAATCTCTGTCGGTGGCATAGTTCAGGGCCTTGCGGACGCGCTCATCCTTGAAGAAGTCGGGACCCTTCTCGCCCATGTTCATAGCCATGTACAGGAGCTTGGAGGAGGGCTGCTGAACCAGCTCGACGCCCTGGTAGTCAGCGATGTTGGGAGCTTCGATAGCGGGGACTTCCAGGCAGACGTCGATCTCACCGGTCTGCAGGCCGATAACGCGGGCAGAAGCCTCGGTGATCTTCTTGTACTCGATCTCCTTGGACTTGGGCAGCTCGCCCCAGTAGTTCTCGTTGCGGGTCACCACGACGGACTCGTCGGGCTTGAAGTTGTCCATGCTGAACACATAGGGACCGCAGCCGACCATAGGACCGGCTTCGGCATCGGCCTCGATGGCCTTCTGGTTCAGGATCCACATGTTGTCCAGGCTCTCCAGGAACTCAGCGGCGGGGCTGTTCAGGGTGATCTTCAGGGTGGTGTCATCCACCTTCTCCATGGACTCGATGTACTTCAGCTTGGTCTGCTTGAAGGAGAAGCCCATACCACGGTTGAAGGTGTAGATAACGTCATCGGCGGTGAACTTCTCACCGTTGTGGAAGGTGACGTCGTCACGCAGCTTGAAGGTGTAGGTCAGGCCATCCAGGCTCCACTCGGTAGCCAGCTCGGGCTGCAGCTCGTTGGTCTGGTAGTCGATGTTCACCAGAGCCTCGTGGACCATGCTATAGGTATGGCCGCACCACAGGTCGTTGTTGTTGTGGGTGTCCAGAATGCTCAGCATATTGCCGTTGGCGATAACCAGACGATCCTTGATGACGGGCTCACCGGGAGTCTCTTCAACAGGGGCCTTCGGGCCGCAAGCAGCCAGAGAGAGGACCATGATCAGAGCGAGAAGCAGAGAGATAACTCTTTTCATAATTTTTTCTCCTTTTCAAATTTTCCAACTATGTTGGTTAAATATATGATACGACTTTCTCGTTTTATGTCAATATTCGAGCAGCTTTTTCTACAGATTCCCCAAAATAGGCGCTTTCTTTTGTGAATTTTCGCTGTAGAAAATTTAGACAATTTTCGACAGCACTTCGTTTTTCAAAGCATTTATGCGGAAAAAAGGCATACTGTTCATTTTTTGAACAGTATGCCCCTTGTATTTCTTCTCTATTTTTTCTGATAGCCGTATTCTTTCAATTTGATCAGAAGGCCGCTGCGGCTGATGCCCAGCTCTGCGGCGGTGCGGCTCTGGTTTTCGCCGTTTTTGTACAATGCCTCCAAAATCGCACGTTTTTCGATCTCATACAAAGTCCGGGGCTCCTCCGCAGGGACAAACCGCCTCTCGGGCACGGTCGGACCCACCGCACGCAGCAACCACTGCGGCAGATCTTCCGTCTGCACATGGTCGCCGGCACACATAATGGCGGCAAACTCCAAAACATTCTTCAGTTCACGGATATTGCCGGGGTAATCGTAATCCATCAGGATCCGCTCCACCTCCCGGGTAATGCCCTGCAGAGCTTTTCCCTGCTCACTGTTGAACTGAGCGACGAAATGGTTGACCAGCAGTGGGATATCTTCCTTGCGCTGCCGCAGAGGCGGCAAATCAATGTTGATAACATTCAAGCGGTAGTAAAGATCCTCGCGAAAGGTGCCGTCCTGCACCATCTGCCACAGTTCGCGGTTGGTAGCCGCAACCACACGAACGTCAGCACTCTTGCTGTTGTTGCTGCCGACAGGTGAAAAGCGTTTTTCCTCCAATATGCGCAAAAGTTTGCCTTGCAGAGAAAGCGGCATGTCGCCAATCTCATCAAGGAACAGCGTACCTTTATCCGCCGCCTCGAACTTACCCTTTTTGTCTTCAGCTGCACCGGCAAATGCTCCGCGCACATAACCGAAGAAATCTATCTCCAGCAAGCTCTCCGGAAGAGCGGCACAGTTGACAGCAATAAAACTCTCCTCTTTCCGGGGACCCATATAGTGGATGGCCCGTGCAACCAGTTCCTTGCCGGTTCCGCTCTCGCCGGTAATCAGCACAGGGGTATCCAGCATCTTCAGCCGCTCCACCAAGTCGTAAACATGCATCATGGGCTGGCTCTTACCGATCATCTCGCTGTAGCGGTATCTTCCTTGCAGTTCCTCGCTGAGATAGGCTACTTTTTCGTTCAAACGGCGAAAATCCAGGCCCTGCTGAATGAAAATGTCCAACTCCTCCAGATCCAGAGGCTTGGTCATATAGGTGAAGGCACCCTTCTTCATGGCATCTACAGAAGATTGAATGCTGCCGTGAGCTGTCATCATAATAACGATCAGATGGGGGTCACGCATTTTCATCTCTTTGAGCAGCATCAAGCCATCATCCTGGCCCAGGAACATGTCCAGCAGAACCAGATGATAGTCACGCATCTCTAATTCTTCCAACGCTGCGGCAGCAGAAGTTACTGCTGTTACATCGTACCGATTTGAAAGGCTGTATTTTAGCGATACGCAGATAGCTGCTTCATCGTCAATAATTAAAATCCGAGGTTTCATTCTGGCTCCTCCCGAATGTGATTGAAATCTCCGTGTATTCGCCCAACGAACTGCTGATGGAAAGCGATCCGTTATTGTCCTGCACGTACTGCTTTGACAGCGTCAAACCCAGTCCGGTGCCGGTTCGCTTTGTGGTGAAAAACGGCTCCATGCACCGTGCGATCGCCTGGGGGGACATGCCCATTCCTTCGTCGCGTATAATAATGTGGCTCTCGTCGGGACTTCCGGACAGTTCGATGCACAGATGTAACCGGAGGTCCGGCTGAGTGGCCAGTTTTTCACGCATGGATTCCATACCGTTGAGTATGATGTTAATCAGCACTTGTTTGATTTGGTCTCGGTTGGCCATAATACAATGTCCGTCTTCCAAATTGCTGTCCACACTGATTTGGCGCACCCGATTCGTGTTTTTGGCAAAAAACACCGTTTCCTGCACAAGTTCTGTTAGGTTCAGCAATGTCTGCGGTCCTTTGGCCGGACGGGCATAACTGATCAGACCTTCTACCAATCGATTGATTCGATCCACTTCTCCCGGAACATAGTGCGTGAAGTCCTCGATGAACTGTGGGTCTTCGTTCTTCTCTCTGATAAGACCGACAAATGTCCGGATGGACATGAGCGGGTTCTTGATCTCGTGGGCGATACCAGCCACCACTTGAGAGAGCAGTTTGCTTTTTTCTTTTTCGAAAGCGGCGGTGCGCCGTGCTTCTTCACCCGTAGCGTCTTCTACAGCCAGCAAAATATCCCAGTTTTCCTGACCATGAAGCAGCTGTTGAAAGGTAAAACGATATTTTTTGCCGGATTCTTCGTAGATCCGTACGTTCTCACCGCTTTCCTCCCACTTCTGGTGCCAGATATCTGCACCGCAGGCAGCAACGATACCTCCGAACACACCGGCGTCGCGAACATCTTTCGGCTCATAGCCGCAATTTGCCATCATCAACGCACGGGTATTGATCAGTTTAATGTGATAATCACAGTCAAACAGCACCATGCCCAGATGCGAGTATGAAATAATTCGGTTTCTCAGCTCACTTTCCCGCTCCAACTGTTCCATGTGCCGCAGAATTTCCTTGTTGGCCTGCTGCAGTGCGTGCGTTTTCTCGTCGACCTGCCGTTTCAGCTCCTTACGCACACTGCTGCTGATCGTTACCACGGAAGCCATAACGGCCACGATGGAGAGCAACGCAATGATGATGCCGCTTAGCCATTTCGTGCTGAGCCCCTCGGAATCCTGCAGACTCCACTGAAGACGGATTTCTTTATACTCTTTGGAAGAGCGCAATTCTGCAATGGCATTATTCAGATTCGAAAGCAAAAAATAATTGTTTTGGTGAACAATAAAAACGCTGCTGACAACGCCGATGTAGCTGTTCTCGATGGAGTAATCATCGGAGTTTTCTGCATCACCCATGTAATACAGGACACTCTCGAGCATTCCCACCATCATGCTAGCCTTGCCGGAAAGCATATAATCTACGGATTGCTTTTGGCTACCGGTAACATAGTTATAATCGGTCGCCAACTTGCCGGAAGCTCTGGAACCCAACGTTCCGCGCTGGAATGTGCCGATCGGCGGGGCGCCGTTTTCCAGCGCATTTTTGTTTACGACTGTGCAGATTGCTTCTTCTGCCAGCGCGTCGCTCATCCACTCGGCGGAATTGTACTTTTGCTTGATATCCAAAATCACATCAATTTCGCCGTTTTCCAAAGCGGCGAGACAGGCTGTGGTCGTCTCCAGAGGATAATACTCCAGATCGTACCGCAGATCGGCTGCAATATGTTCCAGCATGTCGATATACATACCGCAAGCCCGTCCGTCCTCATCCACAAAATGGTATGGTGCTTGATCGCGGACGAATCCGACCCGGATCTTTGTATTAATGGCGTTTGCCTCTGGAATGCAGAACAGTGCGGCACACAACAGCAACGCAGCAGCCCACCGCAAAAGCTTCCGGCGCATAGAGCTTCCTCCTTGTTCACAAGCGAATTCCGACAAGCGTTTTCGCCCCAGCCTACATAAGGAGATGTCTCCCCCTATGCTGAATACCTGCCACCATCCGGGTTACAGATATGTTCTGTTTAAGCGCTCATGTTGGTTTTGACTTGCTATACATGAGTATGGCAACAGTTTACACTTGCAAAAGAAATTCCGCAAGGGGAACTTTCGATCTGCTATAAGAGGGTTTCAGCTGGGGGGGGGGTGAATAGGTGTTGCTTTTTTGATGTGCTGCTGCAAAAGTGCTGTTTCAAAGTGTGACGCGCAGAAAAGGTATATCAAAGCCACTGACTTTTTAACGTCAAAAACAAAGAAAAGCCGCCGATTTCTTTTGAAATCAGCGGTTTTTTCTTTTATCTTGTGTTGAACTTAACCCTTATCGCAGCACCATCGGGGCGGGGATCATGTCCTCGCTGATCTCTGCAAATGGATAAAATGTCTTGGGAATATTCCGAAAAGGCAAAGCCTTCAGTTCTACTCCGGCAGCACCGGGGGTAATGGTATTGCAGATCAACGCGCTGATAGGCTCGTAGGCGGCACGGAAGGAGGTGCAGGCCTTCACGTCCACCAGACGGCACAACGTGGGCTCGATGCCGGCGCTGCGATAGAACTGGGGATCACGGCAGTTGCTGCTGTTGCTGCACACCAGAATCAGCAGCTGACCCGCCTGCAGCACGGCGGCACGGCCCATGGAAACCTTCGTTCCCCTGCCCATAGGTCCTTCCAGCATGAACTTGCCGTCGTGCAGGCTCTTGACCACACAGTCGGCCACCTCCACCGGGGCGCTGAGGGAGGGGGCCATCGTGCCGCCCAGCACAAAGTCGGCTTTGCCTCCCACGCCAAGAGCGAAGGCCTTCTCCACAGCAGGTACATCCGCCACCGTCACGGCGGCACGCATGGTGTCCCGGTGGGGCAGCAGGTAGCGCAGCACCTCGGCGCTGTCACCGTTGGAACCGGCACCGGGGGAGTCGGCGCTGTCCACCAGCACCACGGGCTTGTCCTCGGGATTGTCGATGGCAGCCTGCACCACCTCGGCGATGGTCCACAGTTTCGGGCCCTGCAGCTCTTCACGCAGAGCGAATTCGGCCTTGGCGAAGTCGGCAGCCACCGCCACGGCCTTTTCCTCCGTTTCCGCCGTCACCAGTACGGCGCTGCCGGCCACATCCACATCCAGCCACGGCTGCATC
>JAZRRQ010000066.1:0-25856 GCA_045650885.1 Vescimonas sp.
CTTAGAGCAGACTTCCACGCGAATATCCTTCTTCGTAGAACCTGTCTCAATCACATTACCGCAGGCGCATTTGATAGTAGTCTGCTGATAATTGGGATGGATTCCTTCCTTCATTGCTCTTGTTCACCCCTTTCTGGTACATTAGTCCTTTTCACAAAGGCAACTGAGATAATAACATACTCGCAACGAAAATGCAAGCATTATTTTGAAGTTTTTTCGTAAATATCACAAAATCTGCCGATTTATTTTGTGATATCCGCAGAATCTTGGGGTGCCAAGGTCATGACAGCGTTACCTGAGCACCTGTGGCAAAGAAATAGAGAATTCGCTCCCGCACCTTTTTGCCCAACACCTGTTCCAGAGCGTGAGCATAAGCTTCCAGCTGAGGACGATAGACCTCCGCCCGCGCCGACTCCTCACCGGGACGGATACGGTCGGTCTTGAAGTCCACGATCACCAGACCATCAGCGGTCTCATAGCAGCAGTCCACCACACCTTGCAGCATCATCTCTTCCTCACCGCTCACAGACGGATCATACAACGATGCCGGAACCAAAAGTGCAAAACGATACTCACGCAGCAGGTTTTCACCACTGCGAATCTGATCCGCCAGCGGCGAACGAAGGAACTCCGCCAGACGGCGGCAATCCACCGCCCCGGCCTGCTGCTCTGTCAGCAAACGGCGCTCCGTCAGTTCACGCACTACCGCATCAACAGCCGAGCGCTCAGCCGGCGTATCAAAGGGCAGGTACTGCATCACCAGATGCGTGGCGGTTCCCTTTTCCGCGGCGCTCAAAGCACGGTTCTCCTGCATAAACCGCGGTGTTGTAAGCGCAATTTCGCGCCGCAGGACAGTTGTCCCCCGAGCAATCTCTTCATCCAGATCTCGGCCTTTCAACTGGGTTGCCGTTACCTTACTGGGCAGTAAGCAAGCTCTTTCGTGCGCGTAAGATGCATCCAGGCATGAAAGGTCGGGTGATTTGTGCAAAGTGGTTGCTTCAGCCACATCAGCTTCCCGTCCAGTCGCAGCAACAGGATTTTCCCACAGATGAACGCACCAGCTGCCATCCGTATTGTAAAGCGTTTCCGGCTCCATGCCGGCCCAGTGATGGATCGGCGCTGCCTCACGCGTTGCCAGCAGCGGCAGCAACACCCAGTCGCCGGGACAGTTGACACTGCCCACCGTTTCCGGAGAAAGCGGCAAATCGGTCACACTGATCAAGTCGCACACCCGTTTAGACACGTAACGCATGCAGTCCACAAGGATCAGCTTTTCCTTGGCACGGGTCATAGCCACATAGAGAATGCGCATCTCCTCGGCCATGGCCTCTCGGCGCAGCTGCAGGGTGATAGCCCTTTTGCTGATGGTGTCGTAGCGAATCTTCCGCTCCAGCTCCACCCGCTCACATCCCAGACCCAACCGGGGATGCACCAGCACAGGACGCTTGAAATCGTCCTGGTTGAAGTTCTTATGAAGGTCTGCCAGAATCACCACCGGAAATTCCAGACCCTTGGACTTATGGATACTCATGATCTGTACACCGCCGCCGGTGGTCTGAGTGTTAAGCACAGGTGCCTGATCGTTCTCCAGCAGGCGGCGCAGGTGGGTCACAAAATCAAAGATGCTCTTTTTTCCCGCCGCAGCCATCTGTCCGGCATATGCATAAAAGGCGGCCAAATGCTCTTTACGCTGCCGTCCACCTTCCATAGCACCGAAGATGGCCTGCACATGGAGCCTGCTGTAGATCTCCCAAACCAGACGGTCAATCGCCAGCTCCCGCCCCGACTGACGCAGCGCAGACAACACCTCGCAGAAACTGCGGCTGTCCTTAGACTCATCCAACAGCAGCGCCTCATAATAATCCCCCTCCGGCAACAGCGCACGGATCTGTGCCAGCCGGTCTGCCGTAAAACCAAAAAGGGGTGAGCGCAGCACAGAAATCAGTGGCACATCCTGCCGCGGATTGTCGATGATCTGCAGCAAAGAGAACATCGCCGCAATTTCCATCGTAGCGAAGAAATTCTCGTTTTCCGACGTAGTACAGGGGATATTCTCCCTTGCAAGAGCTGCTGTAAAGGCTTTTTGCCTTGCGCGTGGCGAGCGCATCAAGATCACAATATCTTCCGCACGTACAGGCCGCATCTCATCGCCTTCCTGCACAGGGTAACCCTCATCCAGCAATTGGCGAATGCGACGGGCAATAAACCGCGCTTCCACCTCGGTGCGGTCAAAGCGCTCTTCCTCCGTATCCTCTACACTGACAAGATGGAACTCCGTTTCAGCGTTGCTGCGGGGCAGATAGTATTCCGCACCGCAGTAAAGCTGCTCATCGGCACCATACTCCATCTCGCCCATGCGGAGGGACATGATATGACGAAACACAAAGTTAGTCGCATCCAGCACCGTTTGACGGGAGCGGAAATTACAGCTGAGCAGAACTTTGCGCGGCTCGCCCTCTCCCGCATCACCGGCCGGCAGATAGGCCAGATATTTCTCTAAAAAGATCGTGGGGTCTGCCAGACGGAAGCGGTAAATACTCTGCTTGACATCGCCCACCACAAAGAGATTCTGCTCATTGCGGGAGATGGCGCTGAAAATGCAGTTTTGCACCGCATTGGTATCCTGATATTCATCTACCATGATCTCATGGTATCTCTGTGCCGTCTGGCGTGCCAGTTCCGTGGGATTTCCATTGGAATCTGTCAGCAGTTCAATGGCATAATGCTCCTGATCGGAGAAGTCCATGGTATTACGGCGCAGCTTCTCCTTCTGATAACTGCGGGCAAAATCGCCGGTCAGGCGGATCAGCGCCAGCATAGCCGGTGCCATCGCCCGAAGATCTGCCAGCAGATCCGCCTCGTCCCATTGGAACGGTGCGGTGAACTCTTTGACCTCCTTCTTGCAGCGATCCCAGATCCGCTTGGCCCACTCTTTCAGTACGCCGCCATCGTCACCGCGTACCGAACCAAGCCGCGGAAATTCCACTTGCACGCGCCCCATAGCGCTCCAGCCTTCCTCCGCGGCCAGTTCATATTGCCGCAGCTGATGGGCTACCTGCAAAAATCGGTCACCGTAAGCACTCTGCAGCTTGGGAAGTTCTTCCATCTGCTGCACCGTTTTTTCCAGTTTCTGCGCCCAAAAAACGGCCTTACCCACCGCCTCATCCAGTATCACGCGTCCGTAATCACTGCAAGCCAGATTCTCGGGCAGTGATTCCCACGCCCGACACGTATCTTCCAACCAGCAAAGCGGGTAAGGGTGGCTCTGAATCTTACTGTGCAGTTCCAGCACCAACTCCTCCAGCGCACGGTCGTCCCGGCCGGCACCCAGCGTTTCAGCCAGCAGCTGCTCCCGGCCATCCGTTTCTTCCATTCTGGTATAGAAATCTTCCAATACGCGGCTGAGCACGCGCTGCTTCATCAGCTTGCTCTCCGACTCGTCCAACACGCGAAAATCGGGAGTGAGGCTGTGTTCCCCATCACCGGGCAGCAGATGAATGTTTTTGCGCAGCAGTCCCACGCAAAAGGCATCCACCGTCTTGATATCCGCCTGATAGACCCGGTACATCTGGCGGCGCAGATGGGCATTGCCCGGATCTTCCGCCACGCGGCGGCTCAACTCCTGGGCAATTTTGCCGCGCAGCTCCGCCGCAGCAGCTTTCGTATAAGTAATGATCAGAAAGTCATCCACATGGCAGCCTTGCTCCGCCATGTGCGCAAAGAGCCGTTCCACCAGCACCTTGGTTTTACCGCTGCCGGCTGCCGCAGAAACCAGAAGGCTGCCGCCACGGTTATAAACTGCGCAGCTTTGCGCTTCAGTCAACTGCACTTTCGCCATGGGGCACCTCCTTCCCTTCCGATTGGCTGATCAATTTCCAAAATTCCTCTTCATCCGTCTTGCGAAGATAGCGTACTCTGTCACCGCCGCGGCCATCCTCAAAGTAGCAGGCACTGGCAAACTCACAGTAGGTACATGCACTCTCCTGCGGACCGCGGCTGTAGGGATCGGCATCGATGTTGCCGCCCTCCAGTTCACGGGCAATCTGGTGCAGCAAGCGGTTCACATAGCCACCCAGCTTGCCCAGTTGCTCTGCCGTGGCAACGCCACCGCTGATGCCGCCATCCTTCGCAATGCGAAGGGGCAGATAGCAAGGCGATTCCAACGCGCTGTGTTCCATAGCTTGCAGCACCTGAGGATGAGAGAGCACCATACCGCTGCGGCGCAGCTCTTTGTGCATCATATCGCGAAGCTTTTCCGGGGAAATATTCCTGTCGGTTCGCAAAATCACATCCCGCGCCGGCAGATACAATACGCCGGCCGGAACCACCTCTTTGCCAAAATATGCCGATCCCGTTTCCGATAACGTAAAGAGATACAGCAGCATCTGGATACCCAAGCCGTACCGCAGATCTGTCAGGTCGAAACTCTTTTTGCCTGTCTTGTAGTCCACAACACGCAGATACAGTTTGTCGTCATGGACCCAGCCATCCACACGGTCCACCTTACCGCTGACCGACAGCGTTGTTTCATTTTCACGGATGGTAATCGCCGGCAGTTCACCACCTCCGCCAAAGCCAAGCTCAAAGGCGATCGGGCGGAAATCAGAATTTGCCAGTTCATCGGCAATATTTTCAATCATGGCCCAGGCGGCCTTACGCAAACGGGAGAACAGATAGCGAAACCGGGCACTCTTCTCCTGATAGTGGTCGATGCACTCAGCGGCGTAACGGTCAACGTAGTGGCGCACCAATGCGCGCAGCTCCTCTTTCTCCACCGCGCCATAACCGCCCCGCTCCATCACGTCCCGCGTGACATTTTCCAACAGGTAGTGGATAAATGTACCGATCTCCGGGGCATCGAAACCGGCAGCACCGCGCTCTTTCGCCTTGAGTCCGTACTGCATGAAGTAGCCGAAATGGCAGCGCTTCAGGGAATCCATACGAGAGGCCGACATGCGAATAGAACGCCCGTAAAGCGCACGCACCGCATCCTGTGACAGGCTGCCGCGCCGCATATCCCGAGCCCGACGCATGGTATCCAGAATGCCATCATAGCGGCCTGTCCCGGCCAGATACTGCCAAAGTGTACCGCCCGGCTCTTCACCGGCCATCTCCACCACAGACGCTTCTACCCGGCAGCGGTATGTTCCGTTCTCCCGCACAGGTTTGAGCTGCGGGAACAGAGCCGCAATACGATTAACCACAAAGGAGGGGCGCAGCTGTGTGCCATTGAGATCCGTAGCCGCCCAGCTGACCCACAGTTTTTGGGACGGCTGAGCCAATGCCGCGTAAATATACTCCAGTTCCTGATCCAGCGGGTCAACGCCTGCATCGGAGAGCAATACATCTTTTTGCTGCAGCGCCTGTCGGTCAGCATCGTCCAACAAGCCTCCGCCGCCATTCAGGGACGGCAGCAGGTGATCGTTAGCGCCCAGCAAAAAGAGGTACTTCACGCTATGTCGATCATTACGGGTAATCTCGCTGACCTTCACCTGATCCAGCGTCGCAGGAATGGTACCCACACTGTATTGCGTCAGTACCAGGCGCAGCAGACGGGCAAACTCCTCCCCATCCATTTCGCTGTCCCCAAGAATCTCCACAAACTGATCCAGCACGCCGCACAGAATCTCCCACAGCTGCCGTGTCTCCTCGGCAAGCTGCATCTCGCCGCGGCGAATCTGATCGTTCACCTTGTCTTCCAGCGTTTTCGGCACGCCGCTGTTCTGCGCGAACACGTAAAGCGCTTCCGCCTTACCTCTCGCCGTTTTACAGCTTTTTATATCATCATAAAGTGTCCGAAGTGGCGCTGCCACACACTGACGCACTTCATTGATCCGCGCCAACTGTGCGCAGGAAGCGTCGTTCAGTTCCAAACCGTACCCACCGGGATGGGCCGTCCAGTCGCTCTCGCGCAGCCACATATTGCCACGGATCTCCCAGCGCACCACATAGTTTTCCAGCAGATCACAGTCATCCTCGCTGATACCGGCAAGACCGGTTTTCAGGTAGCGGAACATATCCTCGTATTCAAAGCCGCCTGTCACCGCATCCACAGCGCCGAGCAGCATGTTGATCACCGGCTTTTCCAGAATGTCGCTGCGGCGGCTGATGTAGGCAGGAATCCCGGCCCGGGCAAAGGCATTTTCCAGAATGGGGCCGTAGAGATCCATATTCCGGGCGGCTACCCCAATGTCCCGGTAGCGGCAGTGCCCCTGTCGCACCAGCTGCAAAATCTCCGCTGCCGCCCAGTCACATTCAGTGTAAGCAGTACCGGCTTCATAAAGGCCAATCTGCGCTACTTCGCCGTCCCACATCTTGTCGCTGCCGAAGAAGTTCTTTTCCAAATGTGCCAATTCGTCAGTTGCGCTATCTGTCAGGTAGAGAATCTGACACTCACTTCCGCAGCGGCGCGCCATGCGCACCAACCGCTCACGCTGGCGCAGCGCGTTTTGAAACATCTCCTGTTCCTGCTTCTCACCCAGCAACGTTATCGTTACACTCTCTGCTTTACGCAGCGCCAGCTCCAGAATGCTCTCCTCCGTGCGATTGAAGAAAGAAAATCCGTCCAGATAGATATCTTTTCCATCCAGGTACTGACTTTCTTCCAAATGGTCACGCAATTTCTGCAGGCGGGAACGGGCATCGATTGTTTCGTTATGTAATTTGGCGTCATAGACGGCATAGAGCAAAGCGATGTCACGCAGCTTGTCGCCAATGGCATTGTCCATTTCCTCTACCTGCTGCCACAGCGTTTCCGGTGCGATCTCATAGGCGTAAAGCTCGTCTGCCAGCTCCACCAGCTGCTGCAAAAATGCAGCGCGTTGGCTGGGACGTCCAAATACCTTTAACTTACTATGCACTTCCTGCAGTGCAAGGCGCATGGTCAGCAGCTTGCCGCCATGATCCAACGTAAAATCTGCCAGTCCGCCGACCTCACCCAAAACGCGGGTGGCAAGGTTCTGGAAACTGAGCACCTCTGCATTCCGAGACGCCGTGGCCCCCAGTGCGCGGCACAGGTCAACCTCCGCCTCATGGGAAATGTGCTCCGGTACCAACAAAATCTGCTGGCGCTCCGCACGGCGCTGTGCCATGGTCCGCAGCACACGCTCCGATTTGCCGCTGCCGGCCCGGCCAACCCAGATTGACAGCATGGCCTCTCCCCCTTCCTGACAACAGGCTATCACAGTGCCTGTCCGAAAATAATCTCTTTGTCCCCATTATAACGGATTCCACGCTGCTTGCCAATGAAAATCGCGGCGCAAAAATGATTTGCTATGCAATTTGCGGCAAGTATGCTATGATGAGCACGAGGTGAGATATATGCAGAACATCGCTTACCATATCCGTACCCTCCGCAAGGCCAAAGGTATGACTCAGGAAGAGCTGGCCGCGGCTCTGCATGTCACCCGGCAGGCTGTGTCCAGCTGGGAACGCGGCGGCTCCTGCCCGGACTTTGACACGTTGAAAGTTATGGCCGAGATTCTGGACGCCACACCTGAGCAGCTGCTCTACGGCACAGAGCGTAAGAAGCCGCTCAAAATGAAGCGTGTGGCGTACGAAAAAGGGATCATCGCCAGCCTTCTTTTAGGAACACTCTGTTTCGTTGGTCTCGGTTACATCGGCCTGGCTATCTTCTTCGCTGTACTGATCCCCTTCTGCACCTGCCTGATTCTCGACGAGATCCGCAACGGTGCTTACTGGCAGAAATATCAGGAATCTATGGAACAACCCGAATCCACACAGGATAACGAATAAAAAAGGACGGCAGTCACCTGCCGTCCTTTTTTCACTGCTTCTTGAGCCACTGGCGCAGGCTCTCCCACAGCTCCAGCGAGCGAAATTTGAGAACATAGCCCCGGTTTTCCTCCGTGATAAGGGAAAGCTCCTCTTCACCCAAACCCGTGGCAATGGCCGTTTCTTCCAGATCGGTAGCCGCAGCGGTGCAAAGAGGAGGAAAGACCACGCACCACCAATTCTCGCCACCACCCTCACCGATGACTACCCGAAGCGCCAGATATTCACCCGACGGCAGTGCGAAACCGTCATATACCTTGGTGGGAAATTCTGTCTGCTCCAAGCGGGCAGAGACCGTGTAATCATAGCCCTCCGCCTCGATTTTTTGCCGGGCCGTTTCCTCGATGGCGGGCAGCGCCTGCTCTAAAAGCACCACAGCCTGTGCCATATCACAGCTTTCTTCCAAAATCGCCGTAGCCTGTGTCAGCACCTCGTCGCGCACCTGCAGTTTCAACGACTGATCTTCCTGCGTATCGGAATTGGCGATCACATGCAGGCGGATCATTTTGCGCTCCAATACGTCCTGCTCCTGCAGAGACCACGCCCCCCACAACATCGTTACTGCCAGCGCCAGCATCAGCGCGATCTCACCACACTTGAGTTTATTTTGATGATTACACATAAAAAAACACCGTCCTATGTAGATTTGACTACATGATAGACGGTGTTTCCACTTTTTATACACTTTTGGCAAGCCACGTGCGGGGATATTCTTTTTTCATTCCTTCGCAGGCGGCACAAGCAGTTTCTTCATCGGCAAACAGACCGAACACAGCGCTGCCGCTGCCGCTCATGCAGGCGCGCAGAGCACCCAGTTCCGTCAGACGCTGGCAAATCGCAGGAACGGCACTGTCTTCCGGCAACACATACTCAAAGATATTGCCAATACGCTCAGCTACTGACTGCAAATCGCCCTGTTCCAGCGCCTGCAGCATACCCTCTGTGTCGATATCGCACTGCGGCTGCTCGTCATCAATGCGGCGGTACATGGCCGCGGTGGAATAGGACTCCTCCGGCTTGCAGAGCACAAACCAGCACGCCGGCATCCCGGTTTTTTCGATCAGCTGCTCGCCGCGGCCCAGCACCAGTGTGGTCGCTCCACAGATGCAATACGGCACATCACTACCCAGACGGATCGACACACGCTCCAGCTCCCGAAGGGACATACGGGGCGCATACAACTGCCGCAGACCGCGCAGCACAGCTGCGGCATCGCTGCTGCCGCCGCCGAGACCGGCCTGCATAGGAATCTGTTTTTCCAAATGGATCTGTACACCATCGCACACAATACCGAAATGAGAAAAAAACAGTTCCGCAGCGCGATAGGCAAGGTTTGTGCGGTCACAGGCCAGAGTAGGGTCGGAGCAGGTAACGGTGATCCCTTCACCCACGCCGCTTTCCAATGTCACCACATCGCACAGTGCCGCGCCGGTCATCACGGAAATCACATCATGATAGCCATCGGCATGTTTTTGCCCCACATCCAGCGTCAAATTCAGTTTGGCCGGAGCCAGCTCCACTACTTTCATGTATTGTCTCCTTCGTCGTCGGGTGTTTCTGTCTCAAACTGCTGAGCGATGGCTTTCTCGATGGGCAGCACCAGCAGCAGTTCCGCAATGGCCTGCAGAATCATGATGCCGCAGGCCAGCCATTTCTGTCCCGTCAACGGCATCAGACGAACAGACTGCATGGTCATAAAGGACAGAGCCGCAAAGACAAGCCCGAAGCGCCAGAGCATCTGGCGCAGCTGACGATCCGCAAACGCCTGTTTTTCACCGTCAAGCGAGCCGAACGGGCTCACATAGTGTATCCAGGGGATCACACACCCCAACAGCATCCACGCCGGCACCAAAAAAGCCGGCCACCAGAGAATCCACATGAATTTCCCTCTTGTTCTTCTTTATTTTACAATACGGCGGCTTTCGATGTAATAGCGCTTATCCTGGGCATGTCCCATGGAGAAAGTTTTACGGGGCAGCACACCGTCGGCCATCACGGTCTTGAACAGCTGTTCCTTGCCCATGGCAGGCAGCAGGAAGCCGATATTACCGCTCTTTGCACCCAGCTGACGGGTCACATCGTCTCCGTGGATGTAATCCACCTCACCGCCGAAGTTGCGCAGGTAGTCATCCAGGAAGGTCTGCAGCGTACCCACAGCCAGCTGCATGGTGGGATCAGGCACGGTGATGCAGCCTTCGTAGCCTTCGTACACCACGCCGATGGTATGTCCCTCACCGCAGCCTTCATAGGCATTGGGATAGGCCTTGCGGAACTCGTCGAGCAGATGCTTTGCATCCACATCGAACAGCACACGGTGGATCGGTTCAAACTGCAGGGCGTCATCGTGGTTATTCACCACTTCCACCAGCGCATAACGGGCAGGCAGCGTCAGCGTTTCTTCTTCACGCAACCCCTGCTTCTGCTCCTCATAGCAGGCCTTGGCGGTTGCCAGCGAATGGTTACCGTCGCCAACGGCAAACAGCAGCGGCGCGGCATCACCTGCGCCGTATTTTGCGGCCATTTCCTTGCTGTCGGTCAGCTGCACCAGCGCATCAGCCAGTGCATCCTGCCGCTCTTTCGTCACGGCAAAGGCGCGGATATGGCCACCGCCCTGCATGAGCTCGAAATCATAGACCGGCTCCATGGATGCGGTATCCGCCGTCAGCGGCTCGATCACCGTGCCCTTGGGATCGTCAATGAGCAGCATCACGTGAGGCAACTCAATGGGTGCATTGCGGCGCACCTTGGCCCGGGGCGGAATGCGATCGAGCACCGTGCCTTCCGTGGCACGGATCAGTGCACCGGAACCGGGGGTAAAATCATACTGCTCCAGATCCACCATACCGATCAAGCCGTGTCTTACGCGGCCATCGGACTGGGTACGCTCCACATAAACAAGGGAATCCTTCAGGCAGCGGAACACATCTTCATCCAGATAGCGCTGCATGGCAGCATTAATGCAGCCGATCTGTTCGTCTACATTCTCATCCTTCAGTCGAGCTTCGGGCAGGATCAGGCGCAGCGCAGAAGGCTCCTCTCCCACTGTTTCTTCCACCGCAGCCCAATACGCCGGCTCGGAGGTAAACTGATCACAGGCCACCACAGCCCACTTGGTCATATCGCAGTTTTTCGGCAGCAGAATATCCGCCGGATAGAAACCGATTTTCCCAAATTTTTCGTTCATTTACATCACGCTCCACACAGTGAGAGTTTTATGTGCTCATTATACAATAGTTCAGATGCGTATTGCAATCGTCACCGCCCGTAAGCGCTGCAAAAAAATCCTGCTTTCTTTCCATTCCTTTTGTATAAATTTCTCCATTTGCGGAAAGATAGTGAACAGAATCTTTTGAGGAGGTTTCATTATGAAGATCGTGGACCGCATCGCCCTGATTCTGACCATTGTGGGCGCTTTGAACTGGGGCAGCGTGGGCCTTTTCGGCTTCGACTGTGTCGCGTTTCTGTGCGGCGGCCAGATGGCGGTCATCAGCCGCATCATCTATTCTCTGGTTGGCATTGCAGGTCTGTGGTGCATTACCCTGTTGTTCCGTGAAGACGACCCCGCGTAACAAGAATGAGACCGCCTTTTCAGGCGGTCTCACTTTCATTTTACATACAACCTTTTGGCAAGCTCGCCATCCGGCGCGACATACATCGTCTGGTAGGTAGTGTACGTCACCATACCCGGCCTGGCTCCGGCAGGCTTTTTCACATAGCGTACCGGTGTGCAATCCACCGGCACTTTGCCGCTCTCCCTGCCCTGAGAATAATAGGCTGCCAGCGTTGCCGCTTCCAGCAAACTCTGTCCGTCAGCTTCGCCACCCTCAGTGCACAAAATCACATGAGATCCGTGGATCTTCTGGGTATGGAACCAGATATCCCGTGGACCTGCCGTCTTACAGGTCAGCTGATCGTTTTGGCGGTTGCTGCGGCCCACCAGAATCCGCATTCCGGTTGTGGAGCGGAACTCCCGCGGCTTGGAGGCACGCTGGAATCCCGGCTGCTTTTTTCCGCGGCTGCGAATATAGCCGCCATCGGTCAGTTCGGTGCGGATGTCGTTGAAATCCTGCTCCGCCTCCGCCTGCTGCAGCTGCTGCAGCACACTTTCCAGATAGAGCAGTTCTTCCCCGCCACGCTGCAGCTGTTCAGAGAGAATCTTTTCCGCCGTCTTGGCTTTATTATACTGCTTGAAATATTTGGCAGCGTTCTCCTGCGGCGAGAGGCGCGCATCCAGTCGGATCTCCATGGTAGGGCAATCCGGCTCGTAATAGTTCTCCACCGTCACCTTGGCAGCACCACGCTCCATGCGGTAGAGATTGGCGGTGATCAGTTCGCCGCAGATACGCAGCTTGTCTCGATCCTGCGTCTGGGCATACTCTTTTTCCTGCAAGGCGATCTTGCGCCGCACACGGTCACGGGCGTTGGTCACTGTCTTCAGCAGGTCCTGTCCCTTCTGGCGCACCCGTTCGGCCTGCTCACGACCCTCATAAAAGCCATCGAGCAGCGCGCTGAAATTTTCTTCTTCGCGGCAGCTTACATACTCGCCGTACTGCTGCACAGCAACATAGGTAAAGTCAGATAACTTGCCATCGCGAAGAAGGATTTGGGGCAGCATTTCGCCGTCATTGACGCTACGCTGCCATGCGAAAAAGGCCTCCCGCAGGTGGCCATTCTCCTCCTCGCAACGGGCATCGGTGCTGCCGCAGGCGCGGTACACCAGTTCCCGCGCAATGAGCGGCGAAATGGCGGTAAACGTATCCAGCAGCCAACGATCCAGCGGCATTTCAGCAGGACACTCAGCCAGCAAGCGGCAAAATTCATCCTCCTCCACTGCCAGCGGAGACAGCTTATCCTGTGTCGGCGGCAGATGATAGAAAAGGCCCGGCAGAACTTGCCGCTGCGCCGACATCTCAAAGTCCACGCGGCGCATACAGTCAATCACATGGCCATCCGGCGCCACCAGAATCAGATTGGAATGGCGGCCCATGCACTCGAGCACCAAGCGGTAGCGGCTCATCTCACCCAGTTCATCCATGGCGTCGATGGTCAGCGTTACCACACGCTCCAGCGGCGTCTGTTCCACCTCCACGATGCGGCCGTTGCCGATATACTTACGCAGCAGCATGCAGAACATCGGCGGCTGGGCAGGGTTATCGCGCAACTGGGATGTCATGTGGATGCGCGGCTGATTGGCTCCGGCGTTCAGGAGCAGGCGGCGGTTTCCCCGCAGCACCAAAATGATCTGGTCACGGGAGGGCTGCTGTATCTTTTCAATTCGGTTGCCCACCAGCTGCGGGCGAATCTCCGCAACCACAGCGCTCAGGCAAATTGCGTCCAGCGGCATCTCTTACTCTCCCATCATCATGCAAAACAGTTCTTCAATACGGGTCTTTTCACCCCGCAGGTACAGCCAGCCCATCAGCGATTCCAGAGCCGTGGCCTGCTGATACTGGGCACGGCTGGCGTTTTTGGGAATGGACTGTACGTTGGCGTTGCGCCCGCGGCGGAATACCGCCTGTTCCTCCTCCGTTAGCTGCGGCAGAATTTTCTCCGCCGCTGCAGCCTGCGCCGGTGCACGGACCAGCTCCACTGTGGCGCGGTGCAGTCCCTTGCCGGTTGCCTTGCCATGGGCACACAGATAGGTGCGCACCAGCAGTTCATACACAGCATCACCCAGGTGGGCAAGTCCGATACTGCTGATGGCACGGATTTCATCATCAGGAAGCTGAACGGAAAAATACTCAGTCATTTCTTATATCCTCGTATTTAATATTTTCTTATTTAGTATCTCACCAAATTCGACTTTCCGCAAGTGTTTTCCCTTGTCTTTTTCTCAAATACAGACTATACTGAAGCAAATGCACAAGGAGGACACAGTATGAAAGAACAACTCCACACCATCCCCGTCAACGAGGCCTTTGATTCCGGCGACGAGTGTCCTTTTTGCTATCTGCAGCGGCAGGTAGAGCAGCGGACCATCCGCTATGTGGCAGGCCCCGGTGCCAGCTACATGGAACCGGATGTGCGTCTCGCCACCGACAAGGCCGGTTTCTGCCGCGAACATATGAAGAAGCTATACGATTACGGCAATGCGCTGGGCAGCGCCCTGATGCTGCAGACGCACTATGCGCGTCTTTTAGAGCAGTTTCAGGCAGACGCAGCCAAATTCGCACCTCCCGGCAAGAAGAATCTGCTGGGCGTCCGCAAGGGCGGCGAGACATCCGACCTCCCGCAGCGTCTTCATCAACAGTCCTGCTCCTGCTATATCTGCGACAAGATCCAGTACAACATGGATCGATATTACCACACATTCTGTGTGCTGGCCAAAGAACCCGAGTTTCGCGCCAAGGTGGAAAACAGTAAAGGCTTCTGCCTGCGCCATTTCGGCGAGCTGCTCACCGCTGCCCAGGAGCGGCTGCCTAACGGACAGTATGAGTGGTTTTACGCCACCGTCTTTCCGCTGATGGAGCAGCATCTGGTACGCGTCAAGGAGGATCTCGATTGGCTCATCGCCAAATACGATTACCGCAACGCCGCGCAGCCGTGGAAAAATTCTCAGGATGCACTGAAACGCGCTATGCAAAAAGTGGAAGGTGTCTATCCCGCCGATCCCCCTTACAAGATGGAAAAATAACGCCACATACGGGCCGTCTCCTAAGAGAGACGGTCTGTTTTGTTTTCTGCCGCATCAAGCCGCCGTGATGCAAAAAAGAATACACGATACTAATAAATATTCACTGCACCCCATTGACAACCGTAAGAAAAGAAAGTATACTTTGTTATACTAAAGCGCTAAACCGATAAACGATCCACTCTAGGAGGAATTACCATGAAAAACCGCAAGACGCGCCGCATTGTCTTCACGCTGCTCTGGGTTCTGGCCTTTGCACTGGTCAACTATCCCATCGGCGCTTGGGCATCCACCAAGCTGACCCCCGTGATTTTGGGACTTCCCTTCAGCGTGTTCTATTTTTGGACCGCCTACTCTCTGCTGATCCTTGCCGGTGTACTGCTGGCTTGGAAGGTCATGCGTGACTAACGGAAGGAGGATATAACAATGGCTAACTGGCAGATTATTCTCATCATCGTAGCGCTCTACTGCGCCGTCGTACTGGCTGTCGGTGTGTTTACCCGCACCAAGGGTCAGACTTCTCTGTCCGACTACTTTGTTGGCAACCGCTCTCTGGGCGCTTTCGTCGCCTTCTTCACCTACGTGGCCACTTTCCACAGCAGCTTCGCCTTCATCGGTGCTGCCGGACAGATGTATTCCTCCGGTATCAAGTTCTTTGCCACCTTCACTTCCTGCGTGGTCAGCCCCCTGATGATCTATATCATCGGCCGTCCCACCTGGTATCTGGGCAAGAAGTATAACTACATGACTCAGGGCGAACTGGTGGGTGACTACTACGAAAGTAAAGTCCTTCGCTATCTGGTCGCCATCGTCAGCCTGATCTTCCTGGTGCCCTACCTCCAGTCTCAGATCGCAGCCGGCGGCATCATTTTTGAGACCATCTCCGAAGGCCGCGTTTCCTACCTGATGGGCTGCGTGATTCTGTACGCCGTTATCATCGGCTATATCCTGCTGGGCGGCTTCAAGGCCGTTGCATGGACCGATACGATTCAGGGCGTTCTGATGATCATCATGATCTGGATCGCCGGCGGTGTTGTGTTGCTGCGCACCAGCGGCTCTATGAGCTGGACTGCTTTGATGCAGACCATGGCCACCGAATTCCCCGACAAGGTGCTCATCCCCGTGGAATACTGGCCCACTTACATGACTTCTTTCATCTCCCTGTTTGGTATTTCCATCTATCCCCCCTCCTTCCAGCGTTTCTTCGCCGTGAAGAACCCCAAGACCCTCAAGTGGCTGTCTGTTACCACTCCCATTTACCTCATCTTCTTCTATGTGCCCATTATGATCATCTCCTTCTCCGGCGTGGTGTATATGCCCGGTCTGGAAAAGGCCGATCAGGTGGTTCCCATGATGCTGACCCAGTATGCTTCCCCCATTCTGGTGGGTCTGGTGATGGCCGGCGCTCTGGCTGCTACCATGTCCTCTACCGACTCTCAGCTCCACTCTGCCTCCTCCATCTTCACCGTCGACCTGTATAAGGGCATGAAGAGCGACGTCAGCGACCAGAAGGCGCTTTTGGCCGGTAAGGTGTTCATCGTTGTGATCAGCGCCGTGGCACTGCTCCTGAGCCAGTTCACCAGCGCTCTCATCACCACCATCGTCACCATCGCTCTGGGCGGCTGCCTGCAGATTCTGCCCTCTCTGATCGGTGCCCTGTACTGGAAGGGCGCTTCCAAGATGGGCGCTATCTCCGGTCTGATTACCGGTGTGACCGTTGTGATCCTGACCCAGTATGTTCCCGCCATCAAGACTCCTCTGGGTCTGTCCAGCGGTTTCTGGGGTCTGGTCTTCAATCTGGCCGTGTTCTTCGTGGTCAGCAAGCTGACTGCCAAGCCCTCCGAAGCCAGCATCGAAAAGTTCCACGGCTATCTGGCTGAGGTCAATCGCCAGCAGGATGAAAAGGCGGCTGCCAAGTGAGAGGTTCTTTCGATCTTCACCTCCATGCCGGGCCGGAAGTAATCCCCCGGAAATACGATGCCATCCAAGCCGGTGAGGCCCTCCGCCAGGAGGGTATGGGCGGTGCGGTATTGAAAAGTCACTACTTCTCCACCGTCCCCTTCGTTAAGATGGCCCATGAGCGCGGCTATGACAACGTGTGGGGCAGCGTCACACTGAACCATTATCTCGGTGGACTGAACCCCTTTGCGCTGCGCGCTTCTTTAGGACTGCAGCACGGCGGCCAGCAGCTGCTGAAAATGGTCTGGATGCCAACCGTACACGCTGCCGCCCATCTGGCCGTTCGCAAGGCAGATGGTGAGCTATACGATGTCCCTCCCGAGTGGACTGGCGGTTTGACCACCGGCACACCGGTGGAGCAGGTCCCCCCCATTTGCCTGACAGACAGTGCTGTACAGGATAATCTTAAAGAAATCCTGCGCATCATTGCTGACAACGATCTCATTTTGGCAACCGGTCATATTTCCAAAGAGGAAGTTTTCCATCTGGTGCCTTTGGCACGCTCTATGGGTGTTGAAAAGATCATTTTGACCCACCCTGCCTACGAGACCACCGAGCTGACAATCGACGATATCCTTCGTCTGACGGCCTTGGGCGGTGTTTATGCCGAAGAGAGCTATGCCCTGATGCCCATTGATGATCTGACTCCTGCCGATGTGGCGGAATACATCCGCGGCGTCGGACCGGAACACACCATCATGACCACCGACTTGGGTCAAAAGGCCCGCATGTCCTCCGGCGAGGGTATGACGCTCTTTGCCTCGTTGATGGAGGCAGAAGGTATCTCAAAGGCAGATCTCCATACCATGATGGTCGATAATCCCCGCAAACTATTGGGCTTATAACGACATAAGAGAGGCGATGCGCAGCGTGCGTCATCGCCTCTCTTTTTCCTCATTGCCACCCATCCTTCCCTCGTCCCCTGTGCGCTTGAATTCCCTGCGCGCAAGTGGTATACTAAAATGAATATTTTATGCGGGAGTTTTCTGCTGATATGCTGTTCCTATGGATCATTCTCTACGGACTTGTTTTTCGTTTGTCCTCGCTGCCACTTCCCCCGTGGGTATTCCCCCTGTGTCTGCTTCTTTTTTCCGCCGCCCTCCTTTGGTGGTGTTGCAGCGGGCAGCGGCGCAAGCACCTGGGCCTGACGCTTCCCGTTCTGTTCGGCAAGGGTCTTTTGTGGTATCTCCTTGTTCTCCTGGCACTTCCTGCATGGCAGCTTTATACGTTCCGTACGGTTGCAGCCGATTTTCTTCCGCTTCTGACCGCTGTGTTGGCAGAAGAACTGTTCTTCCGCGGTTTCCTGCTGCAGCGCCTTTGCCGTCGCTCTGTTCTGGCAGGTGCTCTTGGCTCTGCCATGCTGTTCGCAGCGCTGCACGGCATGAATTATCTGGCAGGCTATGAGCCCACCTATGTAGAGCTGCAAATCCTGACGGCGTTCTCTGCAGGACTCTTCTGGGGACTGCTCCGGCTCCGCTTACGGAGTCTTCTGCCGTGTTTATTAGCGCATTTCTTTGTCAATCTTACTGCCGCCGCACCATCTGCGGTGGATATCTCCCTTCTGTTCCCCGGCCTGTTTATATGCTGTGTGCTGATGATCGGCAGCAGCATCCCCCTATATCAACGCATCATCCATGGAGGCACTTATGAGACTGTATATTGACCCCGGTACGGGCAGCATGCTCTTTACCATTCTGCTGGGCGTAATTGGTGCAGCTTTCTACTCTGCACGCATGCTCTTTCTGCGGCTGCGGCAGCGAGCCGGCGGCGGCAAGGTTGTAGTAAACCACGACCGCATTCCCCTTGTGATCTTCTCGGATCACAAGCGCTACTGGAATATTTTTGAGCCGATCTGTCGCGAACTTGATCAGCGCGGTGTGGATGTTGTCTATATGACAGCCTCTGAGGACGACCCGGCTCTCTCCTGCACATATCCCCACGTGAAAGCGGAGTTTGTGGGACCCGATAACAAAACGTTCACGCGCTTGAATTTCCTTAAGGCGACGCTTGTCCTCTCTACCACGCCCGGACTGGATGTTTACCAGTGGAAGCGCTCGCGCGATGTCTCTTACTATGTACACATTCCCCACGCCGCCAGCGAGATCACCATGTATCGCATGTTCGGTATTGATTACTACGATGCCATCCTGCTGTCCGGCGACTATCAGCTGCAGGACATTCGGGATCTGGAAGCGCTGCGGCAGCTTCCTGCCAAGGAGCTGGTGAAAATCGGCATCCCCTACATGGATGAGATGGCTGCCCGACTGCAGTCGGCACCGGCCGTTCCCTCCCACGAACGAACTGTTTTGCTGGCACCCTCCTGGGGTCCCAGCGCCATCTTCAGCATTTACGGCGGCAAGATCATCGAAAAGCTTCTGCAGACCGGCTATCATGTGATTGTGCGCCCGCATCCCCAGTCTTTCACATCGGAAAAAGCGCTGATGGATCGCCTGATGGCCCAGTACCCCGACTCGGAACAGTTGGAGTGGAATCGGGATAACGACAACTTCGATGTACTCAATCGATCCGATATCCTTATTTCCGACTTCTCCGGCGTTATTTTTGACTTTTCTCTGGTATATGATAAGCCCGTTATCTATACCGATCCACGCATTGATGTAAGCGTCTATGACGCCTGGTGGCTGGATCGTCCGCTCTGGACCATGTCGGCTCTGCCCAGACTGGGCGAGGAACTGAACGAATCCAATATGGATTCTCTGAAAAAGCTGATCGATTCCTGCCTGACAGATCCCCGCTATGCCGCAGGTCGGCAGAGCGTCAAAGCAGAGACCTGGGCGAACTGCGGTCACGGCGCAGTCGCTGCAGTCGACTATCTAATCGGCAAACTCGACGAACTTTCCTCTTAACGGGAGGCAATTACTATGTCTTTTTGGAATATACTTGAAACCATATTTATCGCTCCGCTGAAGCTGGCTTTTGAATACATCTTTTATTTTGCACATGCCGTCGTAGGCAATCCGGGTCTGGCCATCGTAGCCCTGAGTCTGGCTATGAACGTTCTGGTTCTGCCCCTCTATCGCCGTGCCGACATGATGCAGGAGGCAGCGCGTGATGTGGAAAACAAGCTCTCACGTGGTGTTAATCACATCAAAAAGGTGTTCTCCGGCGACGAGCGAATGATGATCCTGCAGACTTACTATCGGCAGAACCATTATAAGCCCACAGATGCACTGAAAGGCTCCGTCTCCCTCTTGCTGGAAGTGCCGTTCTTTATGGCGGCATATCAGTTTTTGTCCTCACTGAGTATTCTGGAGAACAGTTCCTTTGGCCCTATTAAAGATTTGGGTCTGCCTGACGGACTGATCGTGATTGGCGGCATCACCATCAACGCCCTGCCTGTACTGATGACACTTATCAATGTCATCTCCAGTGCCATCTATCTGAAGGGTTTTCCGCTGAAAACGAAGATCCAGCTTTACGGTATGGCGCTGTTCTTCCTTGTGTTCCTCTATAATTCCCCCGCAGGACTGGTGTTTTACTGGACGCTGAACAACCTTTTCTCCCTTTGCAAAACCATTTTTTATCAGCTGAAGAATCCCCGCCGGGTCGCAATGGGCATGCTGCTTGCTGTCGGTTCGCTGATCGTTGTTTACGGCCTGTTTTTCTACGAGGCTGTTTCCCTCAAGCGCAAACTTTTTGTTCTGGTGGTCGGCTTTGCCGCACTGCTGATTCCTGTTGCCGCAGCGCTGCTGGCCAAGCTGCCCGCGCGCAAGCAAGCGCCCCAGACCAACCGCAAGCTCTTCATTCTCAGCGGTGTTTTTCTAACCGTTCTCATCGGCCTACTGATCCCTTCGGCGGTAATTGCCGCCTCGCCCCAGGAGTTTGTAGAGTCTACCAACTTCTATCATCCCCTGTTTTACGTACTCCACACCTTCTGTATGGCAGTCGGCACGTTCCTTGTCTGGATCCAGATCTTTTACTGGTTGGCCGGCAATGTGGGTAAAGTCATTTTTGAAAAGCTGCTCTTGGTAATGTGCGGCGCCATGCTGGTAACGTACCTGTTCTTCGGCACCGACCTGGGCATACTCTCCAACACCCTCAAGTACGAAGTTGATCTCGCTTTCTCCGCAACAGAACAGGCACTGAACCTGGCAGTATGGGCAGTCGTTGCAGCAGCCTTGTTGTTTGTTCTTTGGAAATGGCGCAAGGCGGTGGTAAGCGCATTGCTGATCGTGTGCCTTGTCGTTGCAGGGATGTCTGCCGTCAACATGGCTTCTATCCATCAGTCCGTACAACGCTTTAGTAGCGAGGACAGCGCCGATACCGACGTCAGCAACATCCATTTCAACCTCAGCCAGACAGGCACCAATGTGGTCGTCATTATGCTTGACCGCGCTATGGGTGAGTGGATTCCTTATATTCTGCAGGAAAAGCCGGAACTCCGGCAACAGTTTGACGGTTTTACCTATTATGACAATACCATCTCCTTTGGCCCTAATACGAACTTTGCTCTCCCCGCGTTGCTGGGCGGCTATGAATACACGCCGGTAGAACTGAATAAGCGCGACGACATGCTGTTGGTCGAGAAGCATAACGAAGCACTTAAACTGCTTCCTACGCTGTTCAGCGAGGGCGGATACGAGGTCACGGTGTGCGATCCTGTCTACGCCAATTATCAGTGGATCCCGGATCTGTCTATCTATGATGATCTGCCCAATGTCAACGCGTATATCACGGAAGGTAAATTCACACAACAGCAAAACCACGCTGAGAAAGTTCGTGTCACTTCCCGCAACTTTTTCTGTTTCAGTCTGATGAAAACCTTGCCTCTGCCGCTGCAGAGCGTTGTCTACGGCTACGGAAACTATAATCAATTGGGCAGCCGGATGCTGCAGACAGCCACCAGCCTCTCTATCGCACACGGAAACAATGGAGAGTTCCTGGATGCATTTTACGTACTGAACAACATGCAGCAAATGACCCGCATCTCTGCCGATGCAAAGGATACGTTCCTGCTTATGTTCAACAATACAACCCATGAGCCGTGTCTGCTGCAAACACCGGACTATATGCCCTCCGATTCTGTCAATAACACCGACTACGATGCCGCACACGCGTCACGTTTTGCCGGAAGTATTCAAGTGGATTCCGTCAACGCACTGAGCCATTATCACATCAACATGGCCGCTCTGCTTCAGCTGGGTAACTGGTTTGACTACCTGCGCGAGAACAACGTATACGACAACACCAAAATCATTCTGGTAGCAGACCATAGTAAAGATCTACAACTGGATCCCTCCCTTGTCCAGAATGATATCGATCTGGGAACCTTCTTCCCCCTGCTGATGGTGAAGGAACTCGGAACCGAAGGCTTCACTACATCCAGTGAATTTATGACAAATGCCGATGTTCCCTCTTTGGCACTGGCCGGTCTGCTGGATGGCGCCATCAATCCCTTTACAGGTAATGCTATTACCACAGAGGATAAGACAGCACATCCGCAGCATATCATCATCTCCAATCAGTGGCAAACAGAAATCAACAACGGTACCACCTTCCTGCCGGCTCAGTGGGCCAGTGTAAAGGACAGCTGGCGAGACCCCGATAACTGGGAGTTTTACAGCGGGTCCATCGTACTAGATCAGCATCAGTTGCCGGGTGCATAATTCCTGTGTCAACAAACTAGGGCCAAAGGCCCGCCTTTCTTCCCGAGAGGCGGGCCTTTGTATGTATCTGTGTGAATAATTGGTTTGAGACAAAAAAAGGCCTGAAATCTTTCGATTTCAGGTCTTTTTGGTGGAGATAAGCGGGATCGAACCGCTGACCTCTTGAATGCCATCGCTCCCGAGGTCCTGGACTCGGTGGAAGTGGCTTAAATAGTTAGACAAAACCGCATAAAATGGACATTTTACAGTCCATATCGTTTCAACTGGTACATGGCTTTTCGCACTGTTTCTGGTACTAACTCTGGTACTAAAATTTCCGCAGAATCGAAAATTTCCGCGGTCATCAGAAACACACCAAAATATCAGTTGAAAGGATAATAAAAAATGGAGTATATCACATCAAAAGAAGCAGCAGCAAAATGGGGTGTTTCAGAACGAATGGTGCGCATCTATTGCGTACAGGAACGCATCCCCAATGCCTATCAGGAGTTTGAGACTTGGTACATACCCGAGAATGCGGTCAAGCCCACACGAAAGAAAAAGGAAGCCTCTCAGCTTCCCAAACTTCTCAAAATACTTATCAAGCAGCGCGACGGCAGAGTGTACCGCGGTCTCTATGAATACCTGCAGATCAACATGGTCTACAGCAACGGTCGCATGGCCAGCAATCGACTGACCCGTGATCAGATCGAGGTTCTGTATAAGACCGACCGCATCTTCACCAACAAAGAATCCATCAAAGTCAACGACATCATCGAAGCTCGCAACCACTTCCTCTGTGTGGATATGATCCTATCCAACGCCATGAAGCCGCTGACACAGACTTTCATCCAGCAGCTGCAGTCTACCCTGCTCAGCGAGAGCTGCCGCCACAAGCGCTATGCTCCCATTGCCTCCGGATATCGCAAGACAGCTACCACACCTAAGTTCGGCAAGACTACGCCACCTGCAGAGATCTCCGCAGCCATCAATCAACTGTTCAAAGAATACGAGGCACAGAAGGATATCGGCTTCCATGAAGTTTTGGATCTTCATGTTCGCTTTGAGCGCATCCGTCCCTTCGAGGATTGCAATGGTCGCATTGGACGGCTACTGATGCTCAAGGAATGCCTCCGGCACGAGGTCACGCCCTTTGTCATCGACGATAAGCGCCGCACCGGCTATCTGGATGGCATCCGCCAGTGGGACGAGGATCGCAGCATTCTGATGGATGTCTGCATGCAAGCCCAGATGCGTTTTGAGGCTCAGATCGCCCTGCAGGGCCTTCTGGAGTGCCAGTCGCAGCACATGAGAGCCTATCATAAAGGAGGTAGCAGATAATGTTCTTCTACAAGTGCCGCTTTGACTTTGATACCAACCGTGTAGAGGCCACTCTCTCCGACGCCAGCCGCCTATCCATCGACTGCATCGCCGTGGAAAACGAGCTTGCCGAAACATGGCTCGACCGCCGCGAACTGGATTTCCTGATCTATAACGAACCGGAATCCTATGTGGAGCTCATCCTCGCCGGTCGTATGGAAGAATATCTCAACACCGTCCGCGAAGGACAAAAATTCTAACAGCATAGTAAAAAGCCTGTAGTATTCATCGCGAATACTACAGGCTCACTTTTTTAGATATCAATTCCAATCTGGGTATAGCCCTGTTGGTAGCGCGCTCACCGAGAATCAGGATGTCACAGGTTCAAATCCTGCCGCTCGGATTGATTTTCTGCGTTAAAAGTTCAGTTATTAAATTTTGAGTTGACTCCATAAGTTTCTAAAAAGCTGGCTCAAAGTGCGAAAACAGCAATGCTGCGACAAGATCGATCCGCCCCTGTTTTCTCATTTGCCCACAATCTGCCTCGCACAGAAGTCGGATATTCAATATTTAAGTCGTTGCGTGTCGAAAGGAAGTAGGATATAATAGAGGTGATTTCATACACAGTGAGGGATGTCTAAATGAAGTCTATTCTAATCGAAAACACAAAGGGAATTGGCCAACTAAATTTTCTGCTTCCCGAGAGAAAGGGCGTCTATCTGATTGTAGGTGCAAACGGATCGGGTAAAACCACCCTATTGACGTGTTTAGATCGTATATGCAATCCTATGGCTTTTGCTCAAGGCTTTGATACTTCCAGATTAACACGCGAAATCGATCAGTATAGCAGGGCATCCATTACATACACGACAGATACCGGCAGCGTTCGCTTTAGAAAGCGTACTACAAGGTGGGTTCCTACACCCAAAACCGGAAGCCGCGATCTCCTGAGACATTTTGGTTTTTCCGATTCAGTATTCATTCATGCAGATTCAAGACGTATCGATATCAATCAAGCAGCATTGAGAGATGGAGATTTCGTTTCAGCTGCGCCTGCTATCAAACAAGCCCTGAACACCTTGTTTGAAACCAATAAATATTCTCGGCTAATGCGGCTGCGTAACAGAAATGGGCGTGGTAGACAAGCAACATATTTTTATGTAATCCGAGATGAAAACGGATACTATTATTCCGAAAAACGTTTTAGCACTGGCGAATTAGCGTTACTTCGTCTTGTAGACAACTTACAGAACATCGGAGCTAACTCTCTTATCCTTTTGGATGAGGCAGAGATGGCTCTTCATCCCAGGGTTCAAGTCAATTTGATAAACTATCTCAATCAAATTGCACGTGATAGAGATATCACAGTTTTCATCTCTACGCACTCTCCTACCATAATCAAATCTGTTGAGAAGGAACAAATTATAATTATTGAGGAAAGTGATACGCCTGGAGAACTATACGCCACAACACCGTGTTACGCTGCACGTGCAATTGGTTGCGTAGATTTTGAAGCCTCCACAATGTTTGACTACATCTTTTTTGTTGAAGACGAGAGAGCTCGCTCTGTCGTAAAGCACACACTAAATCGATATTTTTCTTTTGTTCCCGCACAAGTAACCGCTTCGACAAGCATCATTCCAGTAGGTGGTTTTTACGAAACAGCGAATATGGCTGTTTGCACCCGACACCAAGTCTTTGCTCAGTCCAAGGTCTTTGCCATTGTAGACCAGGATGCATTCGAGGACCTTGAAAATAAACCCAAGTTTAGACAATTACATGCAGCTCATCCTGACTTAATTTTCGGAATGGGTTTTACTCCCGAAGTATTCCTGATTGAACAATTTGAAAACGCCGATCGCACTTTAAAAGATATAATACGCAGAAGATTTCATGCTGAATGTTCACTAATTACCAGAGATGCCGATTATCAAGCATGTAATGCCCAAAACCCTCGTAAATTAGCTAAAGATCGCTACGATATTGTCTTAGACCGTTTATGTTCAACATCAGGAGACTCTCGTGAAATTGTCAATGACGATCTTATCCACATTATCATTGACCAAATGCAACGTGGAGATGTAATGCGTTTCTGGGGGCCGATCATCGGCCGATAATCGGAAATAGCATAACAAAAGCCTGTAGTATTCATCGCGAATACTACAGGCTTTACTTATTCTTCAGAAACATCAAGACCTTCAAAGAAATCATCGAAGGTACAGTTATAGATCTTCCGAAGTTCGATAATGACACTGGCTCTGATGTTCAACTCACCGGCTTCATACTTTGCGTAAGTAGTTCTACCGATATCACAACCACGGCGCTGCAACTCTGCACACAGCTTCTCCTGCGAGATCCCCTTATCAATGCGCAATCTACGGAGATTATCTCCCATATTACGATCACGACGAATCTTCTGCTCCATTATCTCACCTCACATACGATTGACCAGTATTGGTTGCAACCGCCATTATCGTATGCTATATTGAGATAAAATATTGTCCGCGATACTGGTCAGTCGTGCAACGGAGGGAAGAAAAATGTCT
>JAZRRQ010000067.1:0-12578 GCA_045650885.1 Vescimonas sp.
AACATCCGCGATTCCTACTTCATGACAGATGAAGAGGGCATTACACTGTATCACTACGACACAAAGCCCGACTGGAATGCAATGGGGTGTATGGTGCTCTCGGTTCTCAGCAGCCACTGGGAGGACCACCTTGAGGTAGTCTGCGTGGATGGGCAGTATCGGCTGCAGCTGAAAAAACAGTATATGCAGGCGCTGGTGGCCGACTCTGACTACGATAGCTATGTGGAGATCACCTATTCGCAGGGCGACCGGCAGAATGTGCAGGTAAGGATGAACTTTGACATGGGCCCCAACGGTTACTATATTGAAATTAAGAACCCGGCGGAATTCCCCCTGGAGATTGACCCTATCGGCGGTGGCGTGATCTATGTCCTCACGGATTTGATGTAAAAAGAAGAGAGTGGACTTTTGTCCACTCTCTTCTTTTTGCCCCCTCAAAAATTTTTTGAAAAATTTCAAAAAAACTCTTTACAAACCCTGCCCCGTATGCTACTATACAAATGCAAACAATAATTGTTATCAATAAGAAACAAGAAACGAGGTGGTGTATGGAAAAGGCAAGAAGATCCAGCCCCAAGCGGGAAGCCATTCTGGAGTGCGTGCGCTCCACACATAATCATCCCGCGGCTGAATGGGTGTACGCACAGCTGAAGCCCTCGATCCCCGATCTGTCCCTTGCCACGGTGTACCGCAATCTCGGTCAGTTCCGCAAGGACGGTACCATTCAGGTCATCGGCAACGTAGACGGCGAAGAGCGCTACGACGGCGACACCTCTCCCCACAGCCACTTTATCTGCCGCAGCTGCGGCAAGGTGGCAGACCTTCCCTTCAGCGAAGTCGCGATGCCGGACACCTCCGGTGTGGGAAGGACAGATTCCTGCAGCGTGACCTTCTACGGTTGCTGCAATGAGTGCCTGTAAGGCAAAGAAGTAATCAATTCCCGCCGATGGCACCGGTTGGGGAAAACAACAATAAATTTTTAATGAAAATGATGGAGGAAAAAATTATGAAGAAGTTCGTGTGTTCTGTTTGCGGTTATGTCCACTCTGCCGAGGCTCTGGATCCCGATTTCCGCTGCCCCGTCTGCAAGGTCCGCGCTTCCAAGTTCGTGGAGCAGAAGGGCGAGATGAAGCTGGCTGCCGAGCATGAGTACGGCGTCTATGCCAAAACCGTCAAGAACAATCCCGATATCTCCGAGGAAGATAAGAAGTACATCTTCGAGCAGCTGATGGCCAACTTCCAGGGCGAGTGCTCTGAGGTCGGTATGTACCTGTGCATGGCCCGCATCGCTCACCGCGAGGGCTATCCCGAGGTGGGTCTGTACTGGGAGAAGGCCGCATGGGAAGAGGCTGAGCACGCTGCCAAGTTTGCTGAGCTGCTGGGCGAGGAGCTGGAGCCCAACATGAAGGCTTCCACCAAGGAGAACCTGGCCTGGCGTGTGGACTGCGAGTACGGCGCTACCCAGGGCAAGTTCGATCTGGCCGCCTGCGCCAAGAAGAACGGCCTGGATGCCATCCACGATACCGTCCATGAGATGGCTCGTGACGAGGCTCGCCACGGCCGTGGTCTGGAAGGCCTGCTGAACCGTTACTTCAAGTAAGAAAACCGGCGAAAGCGGCAGGGGATTATCCCCTGCCGCTTTTTTCAAACTCTGTGAAAGAAAGGAGCCAGCTCATGGCGTTGTTTGGAAAAAGAGAGATCGTTTTTAAAACCACCGGCGATAAAGAACGGTGGAAGCTGGCTCGTGCGGCGCTGAAAGCCGCCGGTATCCGCATCATGGAAGCCGGCTCCCATGAAAGCGAAGAACCCATCTGCAGCTGCGGTGCCAAGATCGACCGCCGCAACTACGGCCCCTACGGCTGGATCGACCGCCGCGTGTACTATGTGGCGGTGCGTCCCGAGGATGTGGGGCAGGCCTATGCTGTGTTGGTGACTGCTGTAGGAGTGCCTCTCATCAGTGATGAGCTGGTGGTCCCGGCGAAAAAGGCACAGGGATGTGCTGTGTGAAAAGCGAAGCAAGAGGCGGGGACTTATCCCCGCCTCTTAGCTTTATTTCAGCATTTCCAGCATCTGGCCAAAGTGCTCGATCCGCCAGTCGCAGGGCGGGTACTGAGGGACGGCAGGTGTCAACAGGTGGAGTGTATGGCACCCGGCGTTCTGACCCGACTCCAGGTCGCAGGCGCGGTCGCCTACCATCACCGTTTCCTCCGGTGCAGCGCCGTATTTGTCCATTAAGTAGAGCACTGCATCCGGTGCCGGCTTGACGGCAAAACCCTCGTGTCCCGGCGTGATGATTTCATCAAATTTCTCCGTCAGCTGTGCGTGTGCCAGCATGGGGAAGGCAGTGTCGTCGCGGTGGGTATAGATGCAGTTGATGCCGCCCAGCTCCCGTACCCGATCCAGCACGTCGGCAACCTGCGGATAGGCCTTGGGCATAGCCACGGCGCCCTTGGCCTGGTGAAACTTATACCGTTCTCGCAGCTGGGGAAGGCCGAACAGCTCTGTATAATAGGAAACGGCGTGACCTGTGTTGACAAGCATCTTTTCCATGATCTCATCTTCGGGCGCACTGTATCCGAAATCCGCCAGCGCCAGACGCAGGTAGGCGGCAAAGGTCACAGGATAGGTGTCCATCAATGTGCCGTCAAAATCCCAGATAAAAAGCCGCATGTTGCGCAAATCGCGATTCATCCATGTCCTCCCGGTCCCGGCACAGATTGCCGCAGTGCGGCCGTGGCGGGAAACTTTCTTTCACTATAAAGTAAAACAGCTGCAGCGGCAAGGAAAATATAAAAAAGTGCACTAATAGGAATAATTCCTATTGACAAAGGAAATCCTCTATGGTATGGTATATCCATAAATAATAATGATTATCATCAAGGAGGAAAGATCTATGAATGCAACTGTCGCCCGCCTGCTCAACGAGCAGATTAACAAAGAACTCTATAGTGCTTACCTCTATCTGGATATGGCTATTTTCTATGATGCGATGGATCTGGACGGCTACGCCAATTACTATACCATCCAGGCGCAGGAAGAGCGCGATCATGCGCTGCTGTTTATGAAGTACCTGCAGAGTACGGGGCAGAAGGTGACGCTGGATGCCATCGGCAAGCCGGATAAGGTTTATGAATCGGTGCTCGATCCGCTGGAAGTGGCAGCCGAGCATGAGCGCTATGTCAGCGCCCTCATCAACGATATCTACCACGAGGCGTATCAGGCCAAGGATTACCGCACCATGAAGTTCCTGGACTGGTTCGTGGATGAACAGCGGGAAGAAGAGGATAATGCCGACAGCATGATCAGTCGCTACAAACTTTTCGGCAGCGATCCCCGCGGTCTGTACCTGCTGGATCAGGAATATGCCGGCCGCGTCTACGCCGCCCCTAGTTTGGTGCTATAACAACACAAGCCAAGAATCACTTCATTCTTACCATACTCTCTCCTAACAAAAGAACCCGGAGGAGCGCTGCAACCGCTCCTCCGGGTTCTTTTTGGCTGTATTTTCTTATGTCTCCCGCAGTTCCGGCGGCAGCCAGCGGCGGCGGTGCAGACGAAGCAAAAAGAGCAGGCCGCAGACCGTCAGCTGCAGCGCCATAGCCAGCCACACGCCGTGCAGGCCAAAGCGGGGGGCCAGAAGAGCCGACAGCGGCACGCGGATGATCCACATGCTGGCCGCGGTTATCACAGTGGCGCTCAGCGTGTTGCCGGCGCCCTGAAATACACCGGCGGTTACCAGATAGGCGGCAAAAAACGGTTCGGCAAAAGCTTCGATTCGCAGTACGGCGATTCCCAACGCCACAACTGCCGGATCAGGAGAGAGGAGCGACATCATTTGCGGGGCAAAGATGTACATCAAAAGGCCGCTGACCGTCATCACGCCCATCCCCAGAAAAACAGTCAAGCGAGCCAGGGGATAGGTCAGATCCTTGCGCTTGGCACCGATGCTCTGGCCGACAAGAGTGGATGCGGCGCTTTGGATGCCATAACCGGGCATGTAGCAGAGTGCTTCCACGGTGATAGCGAAGGAGTTGGCAGCTACGGCAATGGTGCCCAACGGGGCGGTAATCCATGTGGTTGCGATGCGTGCTGTGGCCAGTACCAGCATTTCGGCGGCAACGGGCAGCGAGATACGCAGACTGTGGAGGATTTGCTCGGCAGAGAAAACAAGTTTTTCGCCGCGCCGCAAACGAAGTTCGGGTGAGCGGCGCAGCAGATAAACAGACAAAAAGAGCGCGGACACTGTCTCGGCCAGCGCTGTACCCAGCGCAGCGCCCGTTACGCCCAAATCAAAACCGGGCAGAGAGAAGATTCCCAGCGTGATGGTGCCGGAGGGGAAGATCAGCAAGGCGTTGAAAACAACATCCAGAGTGCACATGAGGACCATGCAGATGCCCGGAACTTTCATGTTGCCGCTGGCGCGCAGCATGCCGGCGGAAATGGTGTTGAGCTGAAGGATTGGCAGAAACAGAGCAAAGATCAGGAAATAAGCGGATGCATCGGCCCAGATCACCGGATCGGCCCGCAGCCATCGGGGCAGTATGGGGGAGAGCGCGGCGGCGAAAGACATCAATATAAGGCTGAAACCCAGTGTTAGAGCAAGACCCTGCCGCATAATGCTGCGTGCGCTGGTGTTGTCTTTGGCACCCAGATGCTGCGCCACCAGAATGTTGAAGCCGATGGTCAGCGCAAGGGTCAGATCCATGAACAGCCAGGTGGTAGATGCTACAAGACCGATGGCGGCAGATTGGGAAGAGCCCAGACGTCCCACCATGGATGCGTCGATATACTGCATGACAATGGAGGACAGCTGTGCCATGATGGCCGGCCAGCTTAGATGCAGCGCCAGCTTCAGCTGCTGTGTGCCGGAGAGTTTATCTCCGTTGCGTAAGTTATCCATCAGATCCTGTTTCATGCCTCACCATCCTTTCCGTGGAGTCTGATACTGATTTTATCTTATATATTACAGGGAAAGTCGGTGTAAAGCAATCCCCGGCGAAAAGAAAGCGACCGGTGATAAAATATCAAAAGGCGGGAAGTGATAAACTTCCCGCCTTTTGGTCAGTTAAATGTCCAATACGTAGGCCAGCATCAGCTGGGTGGTGCCCGCCAGACCATCGATATGGGTGCGCTCACGGCCGTGGCTGCACCAGCAGGCCATACCGAAGTCGGCAGCCTTCAGGTTGTTGCCGCCGCGCATGGCGGCGTTGCCGTCGGTGCTGTAGTTGAGGAACACATCCAGCACATAATCCACATCTGCCTTCTCGGCATAGCCAATGAGCCGGTTGATCAGTTCGTAGTCATAGGGGCCATTCTTGTCCTTGGCGCAGATGCTCACCTTGCGCTCGTCACCCTCATGCTGAGGGCCGATGAGACCGATGTCGATGGCGATGTACTCTTCCACTTCTTCCGGCACATAGCGTCCGCCCTGTCCGATTTCCTCGCGGTAGGGGAAGGCCAGTATGGTGCGGTACTTGGGCTTGAGGTTGTTCTGCGTCAGATATTTCAGCATGGTGAATGCGCAGGCCACCGCTGCCTTGTCGTCGATGAAGCGGGACTTGAGATAGCCTTTCTCGGTGAACTCACATTCAGGGTCAATGTGTACGAAGTCACCGTTTTGGATGCCCAGTGCCTGCGCTTCGGCTTTGGAGGAGACAGGCTCGTCCAGCAGGATGTACATGGTTTCGTCGTTGCACGGCAGGGTGCGGGCATCGGGGAACACATGGATAGAGTGGGAGTTGCACACTACCATGCCGGTATAGCTGCGGCCGCTGCGGGTATAAACAGTGACGGTAGAGCCTTCGATGTTGCTGAAGTTGACGCCGCCCAGTGCCCGCACGCGCAGTGTGCCGTTGGACTCGATGTGGCGTACCATCAGACCCAGCGTATCAACGTGGGCACCCAACAGTACAGTCTTGGAGTTGTCCTGTCCGTCCAGCGTAATGTAAGGTGTGCCGCGGCGGTCATAGGTGACGGTTTGGCCAAACTGTGCGGCATAGCGCTCCAGCACAGGGTTGAGCAGCACATCGTAGCCCACGGGACTGGGGACTTCCACGATGTCGCGGAAAAAGTCAATCAAAAATTTTTCATCGATCTGAAATTTCATGGCATATCCTCCCGGATGCAGACAGTTGTTGGGCGAGAACCCTTACGATAAATTATACCACGCGTGAGGGTTGACAGGTACAACTTTTTCATTGTGAAAACTGACGAAAAAGTTGACTTTTTTTCTATGCTTGATATAATGTGCTACGATGCAAAATTTGCGTTAAATTTTCGGACACAGAGGGATGATCAACATGGCCGAGAAACAACAGCAGCGCCGGGTACAGATCGGTATGCGCAATATCAAGACAGCGGCAGCGGCTACTTTTTGTGCCTTTGTCTATCTTTTGATTGACCGCAACCCCACCTTTGCCTGCATCGGCGCCGTATTTGGCGTGGGCAAAGATCTGGCGCACTCCTGGCTTAACGGCGGTAACCGCCTGTTTGGCACCATCATCGGCGGCCTGCTGGGTATGGGACTTTTCAGCATCTATATCCAGTTCTATCCCGAGGGCGGTTTCCACTTTCTGATGCTGCCGCTGCTGTTTATCGGTGTGATTCTGCTGATCGTGGCCAGCCAGTATTTCAACTGGCCCGGAGCTATCCATCCCGGTGGCGTGATGCTGTGCATTCTGCTGTTCAACCAGCCGGTAGAAAGCTATATCCCCTATTCCCTTGATCGCATTCTGGATACTGCTGTAGGCGTGGTGGTGGGTTTGCTCATCAACGTGCTGCTTCCCCGGGAGCGGATCGACCGCATTTGGAGCTGGCTGTGCGGCGGGTTGGATATACCGCCCCAAGAGGATAAATAAAAACGCAAAACAGGGAGATGCCGATGAATCGGCCATCTCTCTGTTTTTTGTTATTTCAGATATTTTCGCAAGTTGACTTTGCGTTTCTGCCGTAGTACCATGATTAAAAAAGAGAAGGAGTGATGTGCCGTGGCAGATATGCGGATGCGATTTTCCTGCTATCCTGCAGTGGTTCGAGCAGGTGAGGAGACGGAAGTGACCGTCTTTCCCAACGACATCAGCCGCAGATTCCGGGAGGATACGGAGTACGAGGTGGGCGTAGTGGATCTTGCTGGCGACATGGCCCACTACTATGATGCGGTGCCGCCCCAGATCGACTGGTGGGTAGAGAGTGGCTGCCTCAAATTCCGCTACCGTTTCGAAGGAGAACAGGAATACCATATCCTGTTTGGAAAGAAAGGTGAGAGTCGGCAGCGGCTGTCTGTTTATGCGGTGAAGGAGGATCTCTACCGCCTTCGTCCGCTGAAGGGTGATTTTCACTCCCACAGTTATTATTCCGATGGTGCCGATGGCGTTGCCATGGTCCCGGCCGATTATCGCAGGGCGGGCTTTGACTTCTTTGCCCTGACCGACCACAACCGGATGTTCCCTTCCCTCTATGCCCACAAGTTGTTTGAGGGAGTTGCATTGGGGCTGCACTTCCTGCCTGGCGAGGAGGTCCATACGCCCGGCTCCATGCTGCATATTGTGAATATCGGTGCCAAAACCAGCGTCTGCGAGAAATATGTAAAGGAACCTGCGCAGTATCAGGCGGCTGTGGATGAGATAGAGGCGACCCTGACAGAGGTGCCTGCAGCATATCGCCGCCGCATTGCCATGGCCCACTGGGCTTGCCGGGAAATTCACCGGGCCGGCGGTCTGGCCATCTTCCCCCATCCCTTCTGGCAGCCGTATAAATATAATGTATCGGATGAGTTCCGGGATCTGTTGTTCGACCAGAAGATTTTTGACGCCTTTGAAGTTGTGGGCGGTATTAAGCAGGAGCTTTGCAATCTGCAGCTGGCACTGTGGCAGGAACAGGCGCTGCGAGGCAATGTGCTTCCCGTTGTGGGAAGTTCCGATTCCCACAACCATGATGTCAAGCATTCCGCCAGCTTTGGCCACCGGTTTACCGTAGTGTTTGCGGAAGGGAACACCACAGAGGCGATTCTGGCCGCCGTGCGGCAAGGATATACCGTTGCCGGTGAGTTACCCTATACCGGTGCCGATGATGTGCGCTTTTACGGAAGTCTGCGTTTGGTTCGGTTTGCGCACTTCCTGTTCAGAACCTACTTCGCCAGAAGTCGGGAGCTGTGCGCTGTGGAGGGCGCGCTGATGCAGCGTTTCTGCGAAGGTGAAGCGGTGGGCGACGTGCTGTCTGCCCTTGCCGACTCTGTGGAGACGTTCTTCCGGCAGTTTTATGGCTACCTTCCGGCTCCTATGCTGTCGGTGGAGCGGCTTGCCTATTTGGACAGTTTGGCGCAGGCCCAACGGGATTCGGGTATTCTGACCAAGGGTTCGGATATCACCCACTATCCCGGTAGAGACAGAAGAATATAGGAAAAGAGGAAACGGCGATGCCGTTTCCTCTTTTGGTTATCGGTGGTCGTACTGCTTGACTTCCACGCTCTGCTTGTCAAAGTCGATGAACACCTGGAAGGCGTAGTTATCCTCGCTGGTGTCCCAGACCTCCACAAAGCGGGGGGTGATCTCAATGATGATTTCATCCTCCTCGTGGGAGTACTTGTTGTAGCTGCCCCAGAGGTGCTCTTTATACAGACGCTCGAACTTGCGCTCCGGCTCGTCGATCACCAGACCACAGTTGCGGGCCGTGCCCTCGATCTGCACGCCGCTCCAGCACAGGGCTACCTGGAGGTTCTGATAGATCTGCTGGGTCTTACGGAAGTTTTTGTCGGTTTTGAACCACACCTTGCCATCATAGAACAGGCAGCTGACGTTGCGCACCATCACATAGTCATTGACGCTGCTGGCCAGAGCCATGATCTTCCAGTCGCCCAGTTTGCGGAACATCAGCTCCACAGCCTGATCAAAGCTCAGGGTCTTATCCACACTGAAATTCATATTGTATCCTCCTTACTGGATCATCTTCTTCAGCGGAACGCTGAGTTTTTTGTAGGTGATAAATGCCAGCACCGCTGTAATGGTGCGCGAGAGCAGGTTGAAGGGGACCACGGAGAACGCCACCATGGTGGGGATGTTCTTGATCCAGGGGTTGACGGCGCTGAACATGGCCACGATACCGTCCCAGTTCATACCGTAGAGCTTGATATAGAAGGGGAAGATAATATACAGATTGGTGAAGATGGCCACCACCACGCTGATGGCAGCGCCGATGGCCAGACCGATGGCCGCACCCTTTTTGGTGCGGTGGCGGCGGGAATAGAGAACAGCCGGCAGTACATAGGCTACGCTCAGCAGGAAGTTCTGAATCTCGCCGGTGAACATGGACTCGGTGCCCTGGATGGCCAGCTTCAATCCCAGCTTTACCGCGATGATCATTACCGCGCCCACAGGACCCAGAATGAAACCGCCGATCAGCTCCGGCAGTGCCGAGAGGTCAAATTCTGCCACCGGAGAGAGAAACGGAACGCCGAAGTTGATAAAGATCAGCAAAAAAGCGATGGTACCCATCATGGCGGCCATCGTCATGCGCCGCAATTTGGTTTTCTTCATACATATACCTCCAAATGCAAAAACTCCCGAAGCCAACCGAAAACAGCCCCGGGAAATACGCACATGCGGCAGGATGCAAAGACACCCTCCCTGCGTGGAAGTATTTCGTCTTTTCCCATCCGGACTTTTACCGTCGGTTCCGGAATCGCACCGGATCGGCCTCCGCAAGCGGAGGTTCATGGACTGTACCATCGGTCGGGAATTTCACCCTGCCCCAAAGACGTTTCCATATGAACTTCTGCCCTTATCATAGTATATCCAAGGGCTTTCGTCAATAAAAATTGTTGGCAGAAAGGGCAAGTTCCGCTTGCCGGGAGCGGCAGGGAGAGAAAATATAAGAATGTCCGCAGATCACAGACTGCGGACATTTTCTTTGGTTACATGCCGATGTTTTGCTGGAAAGCAAGTCTTTTCCATATGGGGGCTGTGAAAAGCCGGTTTACAAGGGCGGTAAACTTTGATAGAATATAAAATAACTTTACTGTGGGATATTACCCGGAGAGGAGTATTTACAATGAATCAGGATGTCAAGAAGATTCTGTCTATCGTGGACCATACGCTGCTGGGTCAGGGTGCTACCTGGAACGAGATCAAAGCCATCTGCGACGACGGCATGAAGTACGGCTGCGCCAGCGTCTGCATTCCTGCCTCCTATGTCAAGCAGGCTGTGGAGTATGTGGACGGCAAGCTGCCCATCTGCACCGTCATCGGCTTTCCCAACGGCTATTCCACTACGGCTGTCAAGTGTGCCGAGACTCGTGACGCAGTGGCCAACGGCGCTGAGGAGATCGACATGGTCATCAACATCGGTTGGGTTAAGGACGGTCTGTATGATCAGGTGCTCGATGAGATTCGCCAGATCAAGGAGGCCTGCGGCGGCAAGCTGCTGAAGGTCATCATTGAGACGTGCCTGCTGACCGACGAGGAAAAGACCGAGATGTGCCGCGTGGTCAGCCAGTCCGGCGCTGAGTATATCAAGACCTCCACCGGCTTTGCCGGCGGCGGTGCTACCCGTGCCGATGTGGCACTGTTCAAGGCCAACGTGGCCGAGCACGTGAAGATTAAGGCTGCCGGCGGTATTTCCAGCCTGGATGATGCCCGCGACTTCATGGCGCTGGGTGCTGACCGCCTGGGCACTTCCCGTATTGTCAAGGCAGTCAAGAATATTCAGACGACGGACGACACTTATTAAGAAAAAGGAGATAACGACTATGCCTACCCCTCATAATAATGCCCCCAAGGGCGCATTTGCCAAGACTGTTCTGATGCCTGGCGATCCCCTGCGCGCCAAGTTTATCGCCGAGACCTTCCTGGAGAACCCCGTTCTGGTCAACAACGTGCGCGGCATCCAGGGCTATACCGGTACCTATAAGGGCGTTCCTGTGTCCGTGATGGCTTCCGGCATGGGTATCCCCACCATCGGTATTTACTCTTATGAGCTGTTCACCCAGTACGACGTGGATAACATCATCCGCGTGGGTTCCGCCGGTGCCATGCGCGCCGATCTGGAACTGGGCTGCGTGGTGGCTGGTATGGGCGCCTGCACCAACTCCAGCTATCCCGAACAGTATGAGCTGGGCGGCACTTTTGCTCCCATTGCCGACTTTGATCTGCTGATGGCTGCTGTGGAGTCTGCCAAGGAGCTGGGCGTGAAGATGCCCGTGGGTAACCTCTACTCCTCCGACGCCTTCTATGATGCCGCTCAGCGCAATATGCGCTGGACCAAGATGGGCGTTATGGCTGTGGAAATGGAAGCTGCGGGTCTGTACTGCAACGCAGCCTATACCGGCAAGCGCGCTCTGGCTATCTGCTCCATCTCTGATAACCTGATCACCGGCGAAGAGCTGTCTGCCGATGAGCGTCAGACCACTTTCACCAATATGATGAAGATCGGTCTGGAAATTGCTGTGAAAATGGCAAACAAGTAAAAAGTGGAAACGAAAAAGTGGGCGATTTCGCCCACTTTTTTTGTTTTTCTCCGGATGGTGTGATTAATTTTTACCAAAAGGCAAAAAGGGTCGGAAAAGGGGTTGCCTTTGATGAAAAAGTTTGATATAATGCACGGGCTTGGGTGAAAACCCTATTAAATGAAAGAAAGGTATGAAGAATTATGAAGAAGATTCTTGCTCTGATTCTCGCTCTGGTCATGGCTCTGTCCCTGGTCGCTTGCGGCGAGAAGCCCGTTGAAACCCCCGATGAGCCTGAGTACAAGGTTGCTATGGTTACCGACTACGGTGATATCACCGACCAGTCCTTCAACCAGACCACCTACGAGGCCTGCAAGGCTTTCTGTGATGCCAACGGCATTGGCTTTACCTACTACAAGCCCGCCGGTGACTCCGATGCCGAGCGTATCGCCATGATCGAGAAGGCCATTGACGAAGGTTACAATGTCATCGTCCTGCCCGGCTTTGCTTTCGCCAACGCCATCGCTGGCACTGCTCCCTCCTACACCGATGTTAAGTTCATCGCTCTGGACGTTGCTGAGTTTGACCTGCAGACTGCCGGTATGACCGCTGACACCATGAAGAACGTGTACTCCGCCGTTTATCAGGAAGAGCTGTCCGGTTACATGGCCGGTTACGCCGCTGTGAAGCTGGGCTACAAGAAGCTGGGCTTCCTGGGTGGTATGGCTGTTCCCGCTGTTCAGCGTTTCGGCTACGGTTTCGTGCAGGGTGCTGACGCTGCCGCTAAGGAGATGGGCATCAACATCGATATGAACTATGTCTACGGCGGCCAGTTCTTCGGCTCCGCTGACGTCACCGCCGTGATGGATACCTGGTATCAGAACGGCACTGAGGTCGTCTTCGCCTGCGGCGGCGGTATCTTCACCTCCGCTGTTGACGCTGCTGTCAAGGTTGACGGCGCCAAGGTCATCGGTGTTGACGTTGACCAGGCTGGCGTTATCGCCGGTTATGCCGGTCAGGCTGACAAGTCCCTGACCATCACCTCCGCCATGAAGGGTCTGTATCCCACCACCGTTGACACCCTGACCGACGTCATCGTCAACGGCAACTGGGCCAACTATGCCGGCAAGGTGGAGACCCT
>JAZRRQ010000068.1:0-2735 GCA_045650885.1 Vescimonas sp.
CATGCTGCGTCTGGGCGATGTGACCAAGGAGATCATGGCCACCACCGGCATCCCTACGCCTCTGGGCGAGGTGGTGGTGATGCGCGCCCGCAGCGACGGCTATGTGCAGATCGCCGGCCCCTCCATCACCACGCAGCTGAAGGCTGTCAGCGAGCTGTTCTTTGAACTGGGCGCCGACCAGTCCATCATCGACGGCGCGCTGGGCCGCAAGTCGCTGGGCGCAAGAGCCGTGGCCGAGGGCATCATCCTCTGCACCGGCGCCAGCTACCACATGAGCATGGACAAGGTCATTGAGGACACGGTGAACATCTATCGCATCATGAACCTGCCCAAGGCCGACACCCTGCCTCCCGAGGTGGAGGGTACGCTGGAAAAGACCCTGAAGGAACACGGCGAGGCGCTGGTGAACGGCGCGCTGACCGATACCATGGTGGTGCCGCTCCTTCGCAGCGGCGTGCTGCGCGGCGGCCGTCTGGTGGTACGCGACCCCAGCAAGGTGCTTTTGAAGCCTGACACGCTGGATAAGCTTGCCACCCGCGGCGTGGCGCTGCAGGCGGTGGATGCCGCCCGTACGCTGTGCGTTACCATCAACCCCGTGTCGGCCTATGGCTGGAAGTTTGACAAGGATGAGTTCCGCCATCGCATGAGCGAAGCGGTGGACGTGCCTGTTATCAACGTAAAGGAGGCGCTGAAATGATCGCCATTCGTTTTGAAGAGAGAGAAAAAATCGGCCTGCAGTATGCGCTGGAGACGCTCCACGGCTGCAGCCCCTTCGGTATTGAAAAGATCCGCCGCCTGCGCTTCTACGCCCCGGAAGAGCGTGCCGAGTTGGAGACGGAGCTGTATAACGTGGAGCAGGCTGCCAAGTACGGCCAGGAACTCAAGGCTGTCTACGACAAGATCTGTATGCTCCTTTGCCAGATGAAGGAGATCCGCGGTACGCTGCGCCGCATCAAGAACGGCGATACTCCCGACCATGTGGAGCTGTTTGAGCTGAAGAACTATCTCCAGCGCATGGAGACCATGATTCCGCTGGTGCAGCAGGTGGACGAGAAGACGGCTTTCCGCGATCTCGCTTTCCACGACCCTGCCGAGGCACTGGCCGTGCTGGACCCGGAAAAGACCCGCAGCCGCGGTTTCTATATCCCCGACAGCGCAACCAAGCTGCTGCGTGAGATCCGTCAGGCCAAAAAGCAGGTGGAAGAGCAGCTCTACCACGCCGTTACCGACGCTGAGAAGGACGAGCTGCGCCAGCGCCGCACCCGTATCTGCGCCGAAGAGGACAGCGAGGAGATGAAAATCCGCAAGTCCATGGGCGCACGTCTTGCTCCCATGGCCGACGAGATCCTGGCGGATATCGACACGGTGGGCCGCCTGGACTTCATCATCCAGAAAGCCCGTTTCGCCCTGCGCTACGGCGGCATCCGTCCTGAAATCACCGACGGCGAGCTGGAGCTGATCGACATGATCAACCCCGAGCTGGTGGATCTGCTGCAGGAGAAGGGCAGAAGCTTCGTGCCTGTGTCCATCAAGCTTGACCGCGGTGCCACGGTAATCACCGGTGCCAACATGGGCGGTAAGTCTGTGGCCATGAAGACGGTGGCGCTGAATGTGGCGCTGCTGCAGGCCGGCTTCCTTGTTTGTGCCGAGTCGGCGAAGATGCCGCTGTTCCACAGTGTGCAGATGCTCTTTGATGACCTGCAGTCCATTCAGTCCGGTCTTTCCGGCTTCGGTTCGGAGATCGTCCAGTTCCAGAAGGCACTGGGCGAGGTGGAGCAGGGCTACTCTCTGTTCCTGCTGGACGAATTTGCCCGCGGCACCAACCCCGACGAGGGCGCCGTCATCGTTCAGGCTGTCACCCGCTATCTCAATGGCGTCAATGCCATCAGCCTGCTGACCACCCACTACGATAAGGTGGCCGAAAACGCCAATGCCCACTATCAGATCATCGGTCTGCGTGACGTGGATCCCGACCAGATCCGCGCCGAGCTGAAGGCTACCGGCGACGACGGTATTCAGGTCATTGCCCGCCATATGAACTATGGTCTCTACCGTGTGGAAGGCAAGGCAGACTGTCCCCGCGACGCGCTGAATATCTGTCGGATGCTCTCTCTCAAGCCGGAAATTCTGGCCCAAATTGAGCGCTCTTACTGAAACGCAACACTTTAGTTGGGATATGTTGGGGAATGCGGTAATTCGTGTGGGAAACGCAACACGGACTAATAAAAAATTCTTTTCTCTATAAAATTTTGTTGTCTATTTTCTCACAAAGTCCCTTGACAAAAACTCCGAAAGTCGTATAATTTTAATAGTGAATTCCGTAAAAAATAGTCAATAGAGGCGCGGAGAACAGGGTACCGATCTGCAATGAGTTCAGGCACTTGAAGAAGCAGACCGGGAAGGGGTTTTCCGCCGAAAGGACGGAGTCGGCCTGCGCTTTTGTCCTTGGTTTCGTCGTGTAAGCGGCGTTACTGTCATGTTTTCTTGCAAGACATGGAGCGCTATTGGTCAACCACTTGACCGATAGCGCCCTTTTTATGCCCGAAAGCATGGCGCCGAGGAGAGAACCAGGCGGAATTCTATGAACAATTCCCGAAAGAAAACAACAAAAAATATTTTTTTAGGAGGAAATTTATCATGGAAAAGTACACTTCTACCCTGCGTCTGCGTATGAGTGCTAAGGATGCCCATTACGGCGGCAACCTGGTGGACGGCGCCCACATGGTGCACCTGTT